>JBFGDW010000147.1:0-8426 GCA_041580435.1 Candidatus Polarisedimenticolia bacterium
GCGATGATGGTGCGGATCTCCTCGTGCCCCAGCATCTTGTCGATGCGGGCCTTCTCCACGTTGAGGATCTTGCCCCGCAGGGGAAGGATGGCCTGGAAGCGCCGGTCGCGCCCCTGCTTGGCCGAGCCGCCGGCCGAGTCTCCCTCCACCAGGTAGATCTCGCACAGTGCCGGGTCCTGCTCCTGGCAGTCGGCCAGCTTCCCGGGCAGGCTGGAGGAGTCCAGGGCGCCCTTGCGCCGCGTCAGCTCCTTGGCCTTGCGCGCCGCCTCCCGGGCCCGCGCCGCCTCCACGCCCTTCTCCACGATGCGGCGGGCCACCGCCGGGTTCTCCTCCAGGTAGCGCCCCAGCCCCTCGTTGACCAGGGCCTCCACCAGCCCCTTCACCTCGCTGTTGCCCAGCTTCATCTTGGTCTGCCCCTCGAACTGGGGCTTGGGGACCTTGACCGAGATGACGGCGGTGAGCCCCTCCCGGGCGTCGTCGCCGGTGATGCTGGTCTCCTTGATCTCCTTGGGGAGGTTGCCGGCCGAGGAGACGTAGTTGTTGATGCAGCGGGTCAGCGCCGCCCGGAAGCCGGTGAGGTGGGTCCCACCCTCCCGGGTGTTGATGGAGTTGGCGTAGGAGAAGACCGTCTCGGTGTAGGTGTCGTTGTATTGCAGGGCGATCTCCACCGACACGCCGTCGCGCTCCCCCAGGATGTGGATGGGCTTGGGGTGGATGATGCCCTTGGACGTGTTCAGGTGCTCCACGAAGGAGCTGATGCCGCCGTCGTACTTGAAGGTGCTCGTCTTGTCCGTGCGCTCGTCTACAAGGACGATCTCGACGCCCGAGTTGAGGAACGCCAGCTCGCGCAGGCGCTGGGACAGCACGTCGAAGGCGTAGACGGTTTCCTGGAAGATGCCGGTGTCGGGCTTGAAGGTGATCTTGGTGCCCCGCCGGGTGGTCTTGCCCACCTGCTCGAAGGACGTGGTGGGTTTCCCCTTGGCGTAGGACTGCTGGTAGACCTTGCCGTCGCGCCAGATCTCCAGGTGCAGCGGGTCCGACAGGGCGTTGACCACCGAGACACCCACCCCGTGCAGTCCGCCCGAGACCTTGTAGGTGTCGTTGTCGAACTTGCCGCCGGCGTGGAGCACCGTCATGACCACCTCGGCGGCGGCCTTCTTCTGGTCCTTGTGGAGATCCACCGGGATGCCGCGGCCGTCGTCCACCACCGTGATGGAGTTGTCCACGTTGATGGTGACCTCGATGCGGGTGCAGAAACCCGCCTGGGCCTCGTCGATGGAGTTGTCCACCACCTCGTAGACCAGGTGGTGCAGGCCGGCCTGGGCCGTGTCCCCGATGTACATGGCGGGACGCTGCCGGACCGCCTCCAGACCGGGCAGAACCTTGATCTTGCTGGCGTCGTAGGAGGACGCAGTGTTGGGGTTCGGATCGGTGCTGGGGTTGGGGCTTTCGGTCATCGCTTTCCTTGCCCGGTCCTCCGGCTGGAGGCGGGCCAGGGTGGGGCAACCTCGGGTCCGGAGAGGGTCCGGAGGGCCCTCAGTTGAACGCGCCAATTATACCATTGTGGACCTCAAAATGCCTCGCCGCGGGGCGTTCCCCGGCCCACCGTGCTCCCTGCGCCGAGGCCACCACGGCCTGGAACGGGCCGTCCAGCAGATCCAGTGCCTTGCGGGTGCGCTCGGCATCCAGCTCCGAGTCCACGTCGTCCACCAGGAGCACCGGATAGGCCCCGCGCGTGGCCCTGTGGACCTGCATCTTGGCGATCTTCAGGGCGATGAGGGTGGCCCGCTGCTGGCCCGACGAGCCGAACCGCGCCAGGTCGGCGCCCCCCTGGCTCAGGACCAGATCGTCGCGCTGGGGCCCGGCCAGGGTGTGGCCGCGGCGTATCTCGTCTTCCATGCGCTCCTCCAGCGCCTGGAGCAGGGCGTCCCGCCCCGGGACGGCGTCCTGGTCCGCGGCGGGCGGGCTGGGGCGGTAGCGGAGGGCCGGCGGCCCGCCAGGGACCAGCACCGCCGGCCCGCCGGCCACCGCCAGAACCTCCTGCAGCCGCGCCACGTAGTCCCGGCGCGCCGCCTGGATGCGGCTCCCGGCCCCGGCCAGTCGCTCGTTGAAGGCGGTGATCTGCTGGCGCAGCGTGCGGCTGGCGTGGCTTTCCCCGGTCCGGCGCAGGAGCCCGCTCTTCTGGCGCAGGGCCCGGCTGTAATCCCGGTAGTCCTGGATGAGGCCAGGGTCGACCCCCACCACCCCCCGATCCAGGAACCGGCGCCGCTCGTCAGGGCCTCCCCGGAAGATCTCCAGGCGTGAGGAGGCGAAGGCCAGGCACGAGAAGACCGGCAGCGTCTGGCTCAGGTCGGCGGCCTTGCCGTCCAGCCGCCGCTGGGTGCGCCCGGGAGCGGCCTCCACCTCCAGGAGATGGCGCACCCCGCCGGTCTCCACCTCTCCGGCCACGCCGAAGCCCCGGCCGCCCCTGCGGGCCAGGGCATCCCGGCGCGCCGTGCGGAACGACCGGCTCATGGCCAGGTAGAACACCGCCTCCAGCAGGTTGGTCTTCCCCTGCCCGTTGGCGCCGGAGATGATGTTCAGCCCGCTGCCCCACGTCAGCAAGGCGTCGGCGAGATTGCGAAAGGATGCCAGCCTGAGGCCCAGCAGGACCGTCAGTTCACCTCTTCGCCGCGCAGCTGCATGGGCATGACCACGTAGCGGTACTGGTAGGCGCGCTCCCCCTCGGGGGTGAGCAGGCCCTGGGTGTTGCCGTCCTTGAGGGTGAGGCGCACCCTGGGCTCGTCCACGGCATCGGTGAAGTCCAGCACGTAGCGGGCGTTGAAGCCGATGGCCATCCCCTTGCCGTCGTAGTCCACGCTGAGGACCTCGCTGGCCTCACCCAGGTCGGGGGAGTTGGAGCTGATCTCCAGCCGCCCCTTGCTCACCTCCAGCCGCACGGCCCGCGACCGCTCCGACGAGAGCAGGGAGACTCGCTTCAGGGCATCGGCCAGGGCCACCCGGTCGGCGGTGACCTGGTGATCGTCGAACTTGGGCAGCACCTTCTCGTACGACGGGAAGGACTTCTCCAGGAAGCGGGAGGTCAGCACAGAGCGGTCCACCCGGAACAGCATGTGGTTGTCCACCTCGCCGCAGGCCACCTGGTCCTCCACCCCCCTGTCCGCCAGGATCTTGAGCAGCTCGGCCAGCGTCTTGCGGTGCACCACACGCTTGATCCCGGACTTGAGGGGCTTCATGTCCAGCTCCCTGGACACGAAGGCCAGCCGGTGCCCGTCGGTGGCCACCAGGGTCAGGGTCTTCCCCTCCACCGAGAAGAGGGCACCGTTGAGGGAGTAGACCGGATCATCCACCGTCACCGCGAAGATGACCCGGGAGATCATCTCCCTCAGATCCCCCGCCGGCAGGTTCACCGGGTTCTTGAGGGTCGTCTCGGGCAGGCTGGGAAAATCGGTGACGGGCAGGCCCCTCAGCATGAACTTGGACTGCTCGCACTCGATGCCCAGGTCGTTGTCCCCCACCCGGCGGAACTGGATCTCCCCCTCGGGCAGGCTACGGACAACATCGAAGATCTTCCGGGCCTGGACGGTGACCTCTCCCTTGCCACTCACCGAGGCCTCGCAGCGGGTCTTCAGGCCCACCTCCAGATCGGTGGCGACGATCTGGATCCCCTCGGCGCCGGCACTGAGGAGAAGGTTGGACAGGATGGGCATCGTGGTCTTGCGCTCCACGATCCCCTGGACCAGGGACAGCTCGGAGAGCAGGTCTTCCTTGCGAACGACGAATTCCACCGCGACCTCCGTGAGGAACCTATTTCCTCATGAAGAGAATTCTAGTAGTCATAGCAGGAGTTGTGGAAGTCCCGCATGCAGGTGGCAAGGCGCCAGGGACGCTGGGGTTGCCCGCTGCAGAGGGGTGAGGGAAAGCTGTGGGTGCCACCTTCCGCGTCCTGTGGGCAAAAACCCGTGAACGGATCCAGAGCCCATCCACAGGCTCCCGCCCTGTCGATGCTGTGCATGGCGCGCCGAAGCTCACTGGAACGACTCGAGAAAGCCACGGATCTGCCTGTCGAATTCCGGCTGGTTCTCCCGCAGCATGGAGATCTTGCGCACCGCGTGAATGACCGTGGAATGGTGCTTGCCGCCGAAGCGCCGGCCGATGTCGGGCAGGGAGCATCCCGTGAGCTCCTTGGACAGGTACATGGCCACGTGGCGGGGCAGCGCCACTTCCTTGGCGTTGTTGCGCGTCTTGAGCTGCGTCACCTTGAGGCCGTAGTAATCGGCCACGGCTTTCTGGATGGACTCAACGGTGACAGCGTGGCGGTGCTCGCTGATGAGGTCCTTGAGACACTCGGTGGCCAGCTCCAGGTCGATGGGCCGGCCCACCAGGGAGGCGTAGGCGGTGAGCCGCACCAGGCAGCCTTCCAGCTCCCGGATGTTGGACTTGACCTTGGAGGCCACGTAGAGGGTCACCTCGTCTGGCAGCTTGACGCCGTCCACCTCGGCCTTCTTGCGCAGGATGGCCACCTTGGTCTCCAGGTCCGGCGGCTGGATGTCGGCGATGAGGCCCCACTCGAAGCGGGAGCGCAGCCGCTCCTCCAGGGCAGGGATCTCCCGGGGCGGGCAGTCGGAGGTGATCACGATCTGCTTCTGCAGCTCGTAGAGCTGGTTGAAGGTGTGGAAGAACTCCTCCTGGGTGCGCTCCTTCCCCTGCAGGAACTGGATGTCATCCATGAGAAGCACGTCCACGTTGCGGTACTTCTCCTTGAACTCGATGGTCTTCTCGAAGCGGATGCAGTTGATCAGCTCGTTCATGAAGTTCTCGGTGGTGATGTAGCGGAGCTGACACTTGGGGTGAAGCTGCCCCAGCATGTTGCCCACGGCGTGCATGAGATGAGTCTTGCCCAGTCCGACGCCGCCGTAGATGTACAGCGGGTTGTAGGAATGGCTGGGCTTCTCGGCCACAGACAGGGCGGCGGCGTGGGCGAACTCGTTGCAACTGGACACCACGAAGGCGTCGAAGGTGTAGCGGGTGTTGAGGGGGATGGTCCCGTTGCGCGGCGGGTGACGCTCGGCCGGGGTGCGCAGCCGGCGCCGGCTCCCGTTGGGTGCCGGGCGGCAGACGAACTCCACCGCCTGGACATCGGGCGACATGTCGGCCACGGCCTGGTCCACCACGCCGCGGTAGTTGCTGTTGATCCACTCCAGGAAGAGAGGGTTGGGCACACTGACGGTGAGTCGTCCCTCTTGATCCTCGATGAGCTTGGTGGGCTGGAACCAGGTGCGAAAGGAGTGGTTGTTGACCTTCTTCTCGATCTGCTCGAGGACGCGGTCCCACTTCTTCATGCTTGCTGCTCCTTTTCCACAACTTTTCAACAGTTGTGGAAAAGCCTGAGACTGATAAAGCCTTATCCGGTAACCAATTAACCCGTCAAAGGCGGCGTCCCGGGGCCTCCGGAGCAGGGCAGGGCGCGAACGGACCTCACCCCTCACGCGACGTGCAGAGTCTCGTCAGACCTTCAGGAATGGATGACGTTTTCCGGCTCGATCCCAGGCCGCTCCGCCCTCGACTGCGGAATGACGGGGCGCATCCTAACACGGCCACCATGGGCTGTCCAGCGATTTTCCACACCTTCTTTTAAGTGGTTGCTGCATAAAGAGTCTTGACACGTCCCTGCGCCGATCCTAGAATCCGCCTTTCCCCTTTAGCCGGATCCATGCCATGAAGAGACCCTTTCAGCCCAACAATCGCAAGCGAAAGCGGACCCACGGCTTCCTGGTGCGCATGCGCACCCCGGGTGGCCGCAACGTCATCGCCCGCCGACGCCGCAAGGGGCGCAAGCGCCTCTCGGCCTGATCTCCGCCAGCCGCCGCGGGCGGCTGGATCCCCCGTGGAACAGGACCGTTCAGGTGAGCGCTTCACGCGGGACGACCGCCTGCGCCGCCGGAGCGAGTTCGACCGGGTCTACAGCCAGGGCCGCCGTGCCTGGGCGCGTGGGTTCGCGGTGATCTTGGCGCCGGGCGAGACCGGGCGTCACCGCCTGGGCTTGACGGTGGGGCGGCAGGTGGGGAAGGCAACGGTGCGCAACCGGGTAAAGCGCCGGCTCCGGGAGGCGTTCCGGCGCAACCGGGAGCGCATCCCGGGCTGTTACGATATCGTGGTCCAGGCCCGGCGGGAGGCCGCCGGGATGCCCTACGCAGAGATCAGCGAGGACCTGATCGGCGCGGTGCGCCGGGCGGCCGAGGCGCGGCCGGGGCGCCGGCGCAAGGGGCCCAAGAAGGAGACAGCGGGCGGATGACCAGCGTTCCCCAGCGGCTCACCCTTGCCCTGCTCAACGGCTACAAGGTGTTCGTCTCCCCCTGGCTCCCGGCCGCGTGCCGCTTCCAGCCCACCTGCTCCCGCTACGCCACCGAGGCGGTGGCCCGCCATGGCCTGGCGCGGGGCGGCTGGCTCTCCCTGCGGCGCCTGCTGCGCTGCCATCCCTTCTCGGCGGGGGGCTACGACCCCGTCGACTGAGGCCGCCTGAGCGCGTCCCCGGAGAGGTCCTGGATCATGAGCAACGAACGCCGCCTCCTCCTTGCCATCCTCCTGGCCCTGGGGATCCTCGTGGTCTGGCAGATGATCTTCCCGCCGCCGCAGCCACCGCCGCGGCCCGCCGCCGCCGATGGCGCCACCGCCGCCCCGCAGGATCCTGAAAGCTCCCTTCCCGGCCCCGGGCAGGAGACGGTCACGCCAGGAGCGACCGCCGCCGGAACCGCGCCACCGGGCACCGATGGCGCCGCCCCGATCCAGCCCGATCTGGGCCCGGCGGTGGGAGAGGACGAGCCGCGGATCCTGACCCTGGAGACGCCCCAGGCGCTGGTCATGCTCACCAACCGGGGCGGCCGGATCCTGAGCTGGAAGCTGACCTCCTACAAGGACGCCCAGGGGCTGAACCTGGAGCTGGTCCCCGAGGCGGCCCGCACCGCCGACGCCCTGCCCCTGAGCCTGCAGGTGGCCGATCCGGCCTTCCAGGAGCTGGCCAACTCGGCGCTGTTCAGGATGGAGAGGGTCCGTGAGGGGGACACCCCGGCGGTTGAGCTGACCTGGGCCGACGGCGCGGGCGCCAGCGTGCGCAAGCTGCTGGAGGTCGGCCCCGGCTTCGAGGCCCGCCTGGAGGTGGAGGCGCGCCAGGACGGCCGGCCGCTGTCCGCCGCGGTCACGTGGGGCCCGGGCTTCGGCGCCAGCGAGGGGAAGACCAGCGGCGTGGCCGGATTCTGGTACGCCGGACGCGCCCTGGTGGCGCAGGATCCCCGGCCACTGCGCCTGTCGCCGGGGGACGTGGCCCCCGGCGAGGTGCGCCGCACACCGGCCCCCCAGGCCTGGGGCGGGATGGAGGACACCTACTTCACGGCCCTCTTCCTCCCCGAGCCCGTGGGCCCGTTCGCCGTGCGCGGCACCGAGCTCCCCGCCGAGGCGGGGGAGCCCGAGACCGCCCTCAGCGTCAGCCTGGAGCTGCCGGCCGGTGGGGCCACCGGGCTGTACGTCGGCCCCAAGGACTATCAGCTGCTGTCCTCCAAGGGTCGCAACCTGCAGGAAGTGGTGCACTTCCAGAGTGGCATCCCGCTCATCGGCGGGCTGGTCACCCTCCTCACCCGCGGCCTGTTCCACGCCCTCATCTACCTGCACACCAACGTGGTGGCCAACTGGGGCTGGTGCATCGTCATCCTCACCGTGATCATCAAGCTCATCTTCTGGCCCGTCACCCAGAAGGCGATGCTCTCCATGAAGCGGATGCAGGAGAAGACCCGCAAGGTCCAGCCCAAGATGGCGGCCATCAAGGAGAAGTACCGCCGCCAGGGGAAGAAGGACATCGAGTCGCGCCAGAAGATGAACCAGGAGATCATGGCCCTCTACCAGAAGGAGGGGATCAACCCGGCCGGCAGCCTCGGGGGCTGCCTGCCCCTCCTCCTGCAGCTTCCCATCCTCTACGGCTTCTACAACCTGCTGCAGGTGGCCATCGAGCTGCGCCAGGCCCCGTGGATGCTCTGGATCCAGGACCTCTCCCAGATGGACCCCTACTACGTCCTGCCGCTGGTGATGGGCGGCTCCATGCTGGCCCAGCAGGCCCTCACCGGCACCGCCATCGCCGACCCCATGCAGCGGCGGATGATGTACCTGACCCCCGCCCTGTTCATCTTCCTGTTCCTGAGCATGCCCTCGGGACTCGTCCTTTACTGGCTGGTGAACAACCTGCTGGGGATTCTCCAGCAGTGGCTCATCAACCGCCGCTACGAGCAGGAGAAGGTGGCCGTGCCGGCGCGGCGGGCGGCGGCGGGCCGCAAGGCCTAGGTGAGCGGCGCCGGACGTCCAGAGAGCGGCGACACCATCGTGGCGGTGGCCACGCCGCCCGGGCGGGGGGCGCTGGGCACCGTCCGCCTCTCCGGGCC
>JBFGDW010000148.1:0-8337 GCA_041580435.1 Candidatus Polarisedimenticolia bacterium
CCCCACCCGCGACGCGCCGGGCCAGCCGCCGGCGTCGATCACCTCGATCATCCTGCCGGCGATGGCCCGGTGAACGGCCACCATGCGCGGGTGATAGCCGTCGAACAGAACGCCTTCGCCCAGGAGGGCCTGGCGCACCCGGCCGTCCTCGGCCGCCATGGCCAGCAGCTCGCGGCGCAGGGCCTGATCCGCCGGGTCCATCTCAGTCGAGCCAGCCGCCGGCCGCGCGCAGAGGCGCCGGGTCCAGAGCCCGGTCCACGGCGGCCCGGGCCAGCAGGCGCGTGGAGTCCAGCACCGGCAGCGGCGAGCTGTCCTCCGTCACCACCAGGGGGATCTCGGTGCAGCCCAGGATGACGCAATCGGCGCCATCATCACGCAGATCCGAGATGGCCCGCAGGAACAGCCCGGTGGTCTCCTCGCGGAAGATCCCCTGGCACAGCTCGGCGAAGATGGCGGTGTTGAGGCGCTCCAGCATGGCGGGACCGGGGACGAGCCAGCCCAGCCCGCGCTCGTCCAGCATCCGGGGGTAGACGGGGCCGTCCATGGTCCAGCGGGTCCCCAGCAGCCCGGCCCGGCGCCATCCACGGGCCCGCATCTCGTCGCAGACCACCTGCGCAATGTGTAGCCCCGGGAGCGGCAGGCCGGCGGCGATCTCCTCCAGCACCATGTGGGCCGTGTTGTCGGGGCAGACGTAGAAGTCGGCGCCGGCGGCGGCCACCTGCGCCACGCCGCGGGCCAGGTGCTCGGCGACGGCGGCGCGATCGTCGGCCTCCCACCCGGGCAGGCTGAGGCCCATGGGAATGGCGCTGACCACCACCTCGGGGTGCATGTGGGGCCCGAGGCGCGCCATCCCCTCGCGGCAGGCGGTGAGAAAGCACAGGGCGCCCCCCTCGAAGCTGTGGGCGACGATGCCGATGGTGCGGGCTTTCACCGGCCGGCCCCGAGGAACGAGATGATGGCGCGCTGGAAGCGCCGGTGGTGGGCCTTCTCCAGCATGAGGATGTGGCTGCCCCCCTCAAGGACCACCAGCCGGCTCTCCGCACGCCTTGGCAGGGCCGAGAACGCGGCGCTCACCTCCCGCCAGTCCACGTACGGGTCGGCGCCGCCGCCGATGATCAGGACGGGGACCTGGATGCGGGACAGGTCCAGGAGGCGCACGCCCGCGCCGGCCATCCCCTCGCGCCGGCCGCCGTTGGGGCTGCGGGCGCCGTCGTGGCGCCAGCAGGCCGACAGGAAAGCCGCCGCAACTGCCGGCTCGACCCGGGAGGTGTCGATCTCGCCGTCCCGCATGGGGAAGTCGGAGGCGGCGTGCGCCCAGGAGTTGGCATGCCAGGCCTCCTCGGGGGGCGGGCCGTCGCGGCCGTTCAGGATGGGAGCGTAGAGCACGAGGCGCCCCACGTGCCCTGGATGAAGGACGGCCATGCGGGAGGCGGTGATGGTGCCCCAGCTCCACCCCAGGAGATCGACGGTGGCGGCGCCGGTCCGTTCCTTGATGTGGGCCACCGCCGCGGCGATGTCCTGCGCGGCGTAGCCGGCGTCCACCATGAAGCCGTCCTCCACCGCGCTCGATTGGCCGTAGCCGGCCAGGTCCAGGCGCCAGGCGCTGAAGCCGGCCCGGGTCAGGGCGCGGGCCAGGCTGTAGCCTTTCACGTCCACATGGAACTCGTGGGACGAGTAGGTCAGGCCGTGGATGAGCAGGATCTCGCCGCGCGCCGGTTCGCGCCGGGATGGGTGGTGGGTCAGTGCCAGTTCCACGCCGGCGCGGGTCAGGGTGTGCCGGACGGGAGCCGGCGCGCTCGCGGACAGGTGGCGCGGCGCCAGGAGCGCGGCGGCGAGGACGAGCAGCGCGAGTCGGTGCGTCCTGGGCGCCGCGCGGCCAGGGGCGCGCCGCGGCCTCCGGCGCGCCGGCGCCGGTCCCGGGTGAATCCTGTGAAGCGCCGGACCGGACACGAAGGGCGATGGTACCATGGGCGGATGCCGGAGCCGACGTGCGTCGCCGCCGCCCAGACGGTGCCGGTGGCCGGGGACGTGGCCGCCAACATCCGGCAGCATCTCCGCCTGGCCCGCCTGGCCGCGCGGCATCGCGCCCAGGTCGTCGTCTTTCCCGAGCTGTCCCTCACCGGCTACGAGCTGGGCTGTGCCCGCGCCCTGGCCTTCACCCCTGGTGACCGGCGGCTGGAGTCGCTGCGGGAGGCGGCCCGGCGCCTGGGACTGACACTGGTGGCGGGAGCGCCCCTCAGGCTCGGCGACCGGCTCCACATCGGTGCCCTCATGCTCTGTCCCGACGGGCGGATCCCGATCTACACCAAGCGCCACCTGGGAGCCTTCTCCGGCGGCGACGGCGTGAGCGGGCCGCTGCCGCCGGCCGAGCGCACCGTGTTCGCGCCGGGCCGGCGGGATCCGCTCCTGCGCCTGGGACCGGTCAGGGCTGCGGTGGCCATCTGCGCCGACACCGGGCGCCCCTCCCACCCCCGGCGCGCGGCGGGCCGGGGCGCCCGCCTCTACCTGGCCGGGGTCTTCACCACGCCTGGCGGCATGGACCGGGAGGCGGCCATGCTGGCGGGATACGCCCGGCGGCACCGCATGGCGGTGGTGATGGCCAATCACGGCGGGCCCTCCGGCGGTCTCCCGGCGGCCGGGCGGAGCGCCATCTGGTCCGAGACGGGGGAGCGGATCGTGCGGCTGGCGCCGGCGGGGGCGGGCGTCGCCGTGGCGCGCCGGGGAGGCTCGGGCTGGCGGACCCGCACCATCCGCCTGAGGTCGCACTGAGCCCTAGCGCAGGCTGGCGCCGCGCGCCGCCAGCAGGTCCAGCAACCTGCGGGTCTCGGGGCGGCCCATCTCGGCGCGGTATTTCCTGACGAACGCCTGCCACTGGCGAGGGGTCCCCGCGGCCAGCCCCAGCTTGACGGTGGCCGGCGAGGGCGCCAGGTCGGGCAGCCAGACGTCGTACCAGTTGCCCGAGGCGAACTCGCTTCTGGGGACGCCCCGCGGCGGGCGCCGCACCGTGCCCAGGGGCAGCCCCTCGCGGGGATGCCTCGGGCTGCCCGGACGGACCATGCGGATGGCCATGATCTCTCCTCAGTCGGCCGCCGAGCTTTTCCGCCGCCTGCTCCGCGCCTCCTCCGCCATGGCCTTGGCCTCGGGCCTGGCGAAGGGGAAGTGGTCCAGGACGTCGTATTCCCAGACGTTGGTGGGGAAGATGACCACCAGCTCCGCCAGCTCGTCGCCCAGGTTCTGGAACGAGTGCGGCACCATGGGCGGGATGTTGACGATGTAGGGCCCTTCCATGACGAAGATCTCGTCGCCCAGGGCGTAGAGGATCTGTCCCTCCAGCAGCACGTGGGCCTCCTCTCCCTGGTGGGTGTGCATGGGCGGGGCGCCCCCCGGGGCCGTGTAGGTGATCCCGACGGTCAGGTTCTGGTAGCCGTGGCGCTGCCCCTCCATGACGTGGACGAACTCTCCCGGCCCGGGGTTGATCACCACCAGGTCATCCTTGGACAGCGCGAAGTCCTTGACCGAGCTCATGGCGGGCTTCTGATAGGGGCCAGGGATCCGGCGCGTCTCCAGCGCCTTGTGGGGATGATGCTGGGCGTGGAGGACCTGCCTGGCCTCGTCCACGTCCAGGATCAGCTCCCCGTGCTCGATCCTCTCCTCGCCCGGCGCGGTGTAGGTCACCACCGGCTCGGGAGGCAGCGGACGCGCGGCCCGCTCCGCTCCATCCCCGCCCCCGTGGTTGCACGTCCCCGTGAAGGCCGCCAGCCCGTACAGAAGGATCCATCCGCCTCGAAGACCGGTCATGCTCCTCACCTCCTCCCGCGCGTCTTGTCCGGCTCACCGGCTCCGGTGGCCGGCAAGCCTGAAACCCCAGATCGAAAGCACCGTGGCCGCCACCAGGCCGCCCCAGGAGAGGCCCGGGGGAAACGACTTGCCTCCGACCACGACGGGCAGGTCCAGGATGACCCTTGCCAGGTGCATGACCCCCACCAGGGCAAAGATGGTCGCCGAGATGAACAGGTAGGCTCTCGCGCTCATGGGGTCGCCCTCCACGCGTGTGGCGCGCTGCTCGGTGGTGCCGGTCACCTACCTCGCGGGTCCGGAGGGACCTTGGCGGACGCGTCCAGCTCCTCCACCAGGAGCAGCCGCGCCCGGGTGTCCCTGACCATGGGCCGGTGCCGCTCGGCCTCGCCGGCCGCGATGAGGAACGCCTCGCCACGGGTCAGACGCAGCACGCCTTCGCCCATCTCGATCTCCAGCTCGCCCTCCAGCACGTATCCAACGTGTCCCGTGGTGCACCAGTCGTGCTCGATCCCGGGCTCCATCTCCACCAGCCGGATGCGCTGGCCGCCCCTCTCCGCCGCCTTGAAGCGGATGCCGGGCGCGCCGATCTGCCAGGGCAAAGCCTCGAAGTCGACCTGGCGATCATCCTTCATCCGGTTTCTCCCGGCCGAGAGCCACCCGTGCCCGGCTCTTCATGCCTTCAGGAGGCGCTGGCCTCCCCCGGTGGGGGATCGGACACCGGGGCATCGAGGACCACCTTCCAGGCGCCGTCGGCCTGCTTCTGCCAGACCACCACGTAGGCCCCGGTCTCCACCCCGGGGTTCCCATCGGGGCCGCTGAGGGTGAGCGAGTAGGTCCCCATCTCGTAGGCCAGGTCTCCGGAGCGGGCCACCACCACGTCGCTGGCGGCGAAGCTCAGGGCGAAGTGGGGGTCCTGCATCATGCCGGTGAGCGCCTCGCGGATCGCCGCCGTGCCATGCAGGTCTGGCGCATCCTCCAGCATGAGGACGGCATCCCCGGCGTAGAAGGCCATGAACTTCTCCACGTCCCGGGCACCGGCCGCCGCCGACCACTCCATGATGGCGGCGCGGATGGCCGCCTCGTCGTCGGCCCGGGTGTCGGGCGGCTCCGGCGCGGGCTGCGGTGCGCAGCCGGACAGGAGAACGGCGGTTATCAGGGCTCCCGCGGTGAGATATGCGCGCATCGGATTCACCCTCCTCTGGAATGGTCCTTCATGACGTCCAGCAGCATGCCAGCAGTCCGGCCCGTGGGTCAATCCGCCTCGGCCCGTGGGGGGCGAAGAGGAGCCCCATCCCGGGCCGGTGGGCGGTCACCTCCCGGGCAGGGGAGGCGGGCCCGCACGGTGGAGGTCAGCTCGTTTGGGCCAGCCGCGCCCCGGCGTAGGTGGCGGGGAGGAACACCGGCAGGCTGGCCACCCAGAACCAGAGCGGCGGAGGCAGCATCAGGTTGTTGGCGATCCCGGCCACGGTGAGAACGACCCCCAGGGCCAGGCCGTGCCCGATGCTGGCGCCTCCCGACAGCCGGGCGGCGGTCCATCCCCCGGCGATGCCACCCAGGATCCAGCCGCCGATGATCACCAGGAAGGCGCCTGTGGGCGCGCCGGCCAGCAGCTCCCGGATGGCCTCCCGGTCGGTCATGCCTGCGGCCGCCTCAGCGAGGCCGGGGTAGAGGACGCGGCCGTTGAAGAACTCGACCATCATCATGACGATGCTCGCCACGATGAAGCCGGCGATGACGGCGCCTACACTCCTGAGAATCGATCGCATCGTGCCTCCAGGCGAAAGCCGGCATTCCAGCGGACCAAGCTGGGACGCGCCGGCGGCCTCACTCCTTCACTCTGCGGTAGGTGACGAGGAACTGCTGGGTTCCTGCAGCTGTCTCGAATCTCTCCGGGCGAACCTTGCCCGCCAGGTCGTAACAGATGCGCAGGGCATCACCCTTCAGCTCGTAGATGGCCGGGAAGGTCTTCCCCTCGTTGGGGCCCTGCGCGCCGTGCACATCCATGGTGGCCGGAGTGGGCTTGGTGTCGACCCGGATGGTCCCCTTGTCGAGCTGCTCACCGGTGCGCACGACGTACTCGCCGTCCTGGATGGTGAGGGAGAAGCCCTTCATGGCCTGCTCGGGAAGCCGCTGGCCTCCCAGCTCGGCTTCCACGGGCTGCCAGCTTCCCTGGAGCGCCCGCGCGGCCTCCTCGGCTGCTCCACGCCCCGACGGCGAATGTCCGCTCAATCCGTGTCCCTCCTTCAAGAGGATGCACCGAGGACCTGCGCGTAGCCGCACAAACCTCTCCTCGAGCTCCCTTTCGCCAGGGAGCCGCGAGGCATGGAGCCCTGGTTGCGCAGTGTACCACCGGGAAGGATCCTCACGTGTGGCCGCCACTAGGCCTGCGGCCGGGGCTCCGTGCGAGTGAGGAACTCCCCGATGACTCGGGCGTATTCTTCCGGCTGCTCCAGGTGGGCCATGTGGGCGCTTCGCTCGAAGATGCGCTTCTCGCAGTGGGAGATCCCTCGCTCCAGGGTCTCAGCACAGGGCTCGGTGAATTCATCGTGGAGCCCGAAGGTGATCAGCGTCGGAACATCGATCTCGCCGAGCCGATGGACCCGATCCCAATTGCGGAGATTGCCGGTGATGGTGAACTCCGTGGGGCCCTGCATGGTCCGATAGCACGCGAACGACACCGGATCCTTCATGAGGTTGTCCAGGCTGCGCATCAAGGGCTCCGGCCAGGGGTCGAGCCGGCAGACGTACCGCCGGTAGAACTCCATCATGGCGGCCTCGAACTCCGGAGCCTCGAAGTCACCCGTCGCCTCGTGATGCCGGATCGTGGCCTGCGTGGCCTGCGGGAGCGTTGTTTTCAGGCGCTCCACCTCCCGCGCCCACTGCGGCACGCTGGCCGACGTGCTGGCGAGCACCAGGCTCACCACCCCGGCTGGCCGTGCCAGCATGTACTCGATGGCGAGCCAGCCGCCCCAGGAATGGCCAAGGAGATGAATGCGATCCAGACCGAGGGCCGTCCGGACGCTGGCGACTTCCTCGACGAACCGGTCGATGCGCCACAGTGATGGGTCGTCGGGCTTGGCGGATCGCCCGCAACCAAGCTGGTCAAAGAAGACCACCGGGCGATCCCCCTGGAGTGCCGCCAGGCTCTCCATGTAATCGTGCCCCGCGCCCGGCCCGCCGTGCAGCGTCAGGAGTGGCACGGCGTCGCCATCGCCGACCACCTTGAACCACACCTCGCCCCCGGGCACCCGGGCTCGCCCTTCCCGCATCGATCTGCTCATCCCATCTCCCACGAGCCGTCTAGGGCTCATCCTGCCGGAACTGGATGACGTTGCCGTCTGGATCCACGGCCTCACACGCCCTGAACCCGCGGGCCACCCACTCTTCCTCAGCGGACTGCAGGCGTCCGCCCAGGGATGCTGCCTTCTCCCGCGTCTCCGCGAGGGATGCCACCGGAAAGAACGGTTTGAGGTAGGCGTCCTGGCGGGGGGCTGCAGACCGGCCCGGCGGCTCACCAGGGAGTGCATGGATCACCAGCTCGAGGTGCGCGGAGGCAAGAACGGTGACACTCTCATCGCTCGCACGGACCGGCAGGCCGGTCGTGACCTGGTAGAACCTGACCAGGCGCTCCTTGTCGCCGGTGAAGATGACGATTCCTGGTCTCGTGGGTCCTGGCATCCGGGTCCCCGTCGCGGGATGCGCCCTGACGTTGTGGCGACGAGAGGCGGGCGAACCTCATCCGCTTCATCGCCACGCCGGGCGGCGGTGCGGAAGAATCAGCGCTTGACGTGCTCCTCGAGCCACGCCCCGAGAGCGTTCCTGAAGGGCGTTGCCAGCCGGTGAGTCTGAGGATCCCTGATCCCGTGGCCGGCACCGGGCACCACGAGAATCTGATAGTCCGTCTTGTTCACACTCCGGAACACGTGCTCCAGGCGGCGCACACTCTCGCGCACCGGCACGTTGTTGGCCTCGTCCTCCTCGCCGTACACCACGAGAACGGGCTGGGTCACCTGCACCCAGTACGCCAGGGGGTCGTAGGCGGCGATTGCGCGCAGGAAGGTCCAGACAGGCTCATCCTGTGACGCAGGGAATCCCGCCACGACGCTCCTGGCCCCCGTCCTGAGCCCACGCTGGCGCGCTCGCGCGTACTGGTGCCAGTCACCAATGGTGAGATACCGGATGGCAGCCAGGTTGACCCGGATGACCTCCTGGACATCCGGCTCGTCGAGACCCGCCTGGCGCGCCGTGTTCGTCATCTCGATGAACGAGCCCTCCGCGAAGCCCACGGCCTTGCTGGAGACGCTGACGACGAACGCAATCCGGTCGGAGCTGGCCGCGGCGAGGGGGGCCACCTGACCACCTTGGCTCAGGCCCACCACCCCGATGCGGCCGGCGTCGATGTCGGAGCGCCTGGCCAGGAACTCGGCTCCAGCGAGCGCGTCTGCGGCGAGGTCGGAGAATCCGGCTGTCCGCCAGTCACCCCCGGACGCTCCCGCGCCGCGCTTGTCGGTGAGCAGGACGGCGACCCCGTGGCGAACC
>JBFGDW010000149.1:0-8285 GCA_041580435.1 Candidatus Polarisedimenticolia bacterium
CGCGTCGGGCCTGGATGCGGCGCTGGGTCGCGGCCTGTCCGGGCTGGGAGGGCTCCCGGTGCTGGCCACGCTCCTGCTGGTGGCCGCGGGGGTCAGCTTCCTCACCGAGGTGAACTCCAACACCGCCACCGCCACCACCCTTCTGCCGCTGGTGGCGGCGGCGGCCCCCGCCCTGGGACTCCCCCCATACCCCCTCCTGCTGGCCGTCACCCTTTCGGCATCGTGCGCCTTCATGCTCCCCACCGCCACCCCTCCCAATGCCATCGTCTTCGCCTCAGGAAGCCTGTCCCTGCGGCGCATGGCCGCCGTGGGGGCCGGGATGAACGGCATCGCCGCGGTGGTCATCGCCCTGGCCGCGGCCCTGGCCGGCCGCCTCTCGCCCTGACCGGCCCGTCCTTCCTCTCCGGACGCGCCGGCGGGAGCGCCCCGGTCCGTCTCCGGCGAGGTGTTATCCTTGACCTCTTCCGGAGGTCGTCCCGTGGCCCAGGCCCGCTCCCTGTTCGTCACCCTCGAGGGGATCGAGGGATCCGGCAAATCGACCCAGATCGGCCGCCTGGCCTCGTGGCTGGAAGCGGAGGGGCACCGGGTGGAGCGGACACGGGAGCCCGGGCGAACGGCGCTGGGCGAGGCGGTGCGCGCCATCCTTCTGGATCCCCGGCACCGGAGCCTTTCCTCCCTCGCCGACCTGCTCCTGTACAACGCCGCCCGCGCGCAGCACCTGGCCGAGGTGGTCGAGCCCGCCCTGGCCGACGGCTGCCTGGTCCTGTGCGACCGCTACAAGGACTCGACGCTGGCCTACCAGGGCTTCGCCGGCGACGTGCCCCTGGCCGCCATCCAGGAGATCCACTCCCTGCCGGGACTGGCGCGGGACCCGGATCTCACGCTGCTCCTGGACCTGCCGGTGGAGGCCGGGCTGGCCCGCGCCCGGCGCCGTCTGGCGGAGGCCGGCGACCGGCTGGGCCGCTTCGAGAGCCTTGATGCCACCTTCCACCAGAAGGTGCGTGACGGCTACCTGGAGCTCGCCCGCCGCTTCCCAGCGCGCATCACCGTCATCGACGCCGCCGGAAGCGAGGACGAGGTGTTCGTCCGGCTGCGGGATGCGCTGGCCGCGGCGCTGGGCAGAGGAAGCTGATGGCCCGCGCGCCGCGCAAGGGGAAAGACGGCGCCGGCGGCGCCCGCAAGAAGCCGGCCGCCACCCGCCGCAAGACCAGGGGTACCCGGCAAAAGGGCGCGGCGCGACCCGGCGGCGGCGCCAAGGACGCGGGCCCCGCGGCCGAGCTCCCCACGACCGAGACGGCGCCGCCTCTGACGCGCCTGACCGATCTGGTGGGGAACGCCCGGCCCCGCCGCCTGCTCATGCAGGCGGTGGCCCAGGGGCGGCTGCGCCCGGCCCTCCTCTTCCATGGCCCGCCCGGCGTGGGGAAGTTCACCGCGGCCCGGGCGGTGGCGGCGGCCCTCAACTGTGGCGCGCCGGAGGGGGGGGACGCCTGCGCGGCCTGCGTCTCGTGCCGGAAGGTGGCGGCCTGGGCCCACCCGGACGTGAAGGTGCTGGAGAGCGAGGCCGAGGCCCGGCGGGCGGGACGCCCTGTCTTCTTCGCCGAGCCGGGCGGAGGGGGTCGCGCCTCCACCCGCCTGCTGGTGGGACAGGTGCGCCGGCTGCTGCGGGAGACCGATTTCCGCCCCTTCGAGGGGAGGCGGCGAGTGGTCCTGGTCCGCCATCTGGAGAGCGACCCCAGCCACGGCTGCGCCAACGCCCTGCTCAAGGCGCTGGAGGAGCCCCCGTCCGGGACGGTGTTCATCCTGACCTCGGCCCGCCCGGAGCGCCTGCCCGCCACCGTCCGCTCCCGCTGCCTTGCCCTGGCGTTCCTGCCCGCCTCCCGGGACGAGCTGGCCGCCTTCCTGCGCGGGCGCGGCCTGCCAGACCAGGAGGCCTCCCTGCGCGCATCCCTGTCCGGCGGCCGGCCGGGCGCTGCCATGGATCTGGACGCCGAGGGGGGGCTGCGCCTGCGCGATGCCGGCCTGCAGGCGCTGGGGGCGGCCGCCGGCGGCGAGCCGCTGGCGGCGCTGGCCGCGGCCGACGCCCTGACACCGGCGCCTGACGAGCTGGCCGAACTGCTCTCCTGCCTGGCCCTCATCGCCCGCGATCTCATGATCTGGGCCGACGACCCCGGTGGCGCGCTGCTGGTCAACGTGGACCGCCGCGCCGACCTGGAGGCGCTGGCGGGCCGCATTCCCCAGGCGCGCGCGGCGCGCCTGCTGGAGCGCATCGCCTGGTGCCAGCAGGCGGCCGAGCGCAATGTCAACCCCGCCCTCATGCTCCAGGTCCTCATGCTGGAGGCGGGCGGCCACCTGGCCGCCTCGCCCCTCAGCGTCCCCTGGCTGGAGGGGGAGGGCAGGCCGTGATCCAGGAGATGCTGGCCCGCTACCGTGGCCGCTTCCTGGCAGGCGGACTGCTCCTGCTGGCCACCAATGCCCTGGCCGCCTGGATCCCGCTGCTGCTGCGGGACGCCGTGGAGGCGCTGCGGGCGCGGCCCGAGGTGGCCACCCTGGGCCGCTTCGCGCTGTTCATCGCCGCCGCTGCCAGCGTCCAGGCCATCGTCCGCACCGGCTCGCGGCTGTGCGTGCTGGGAGCCAGCCGCTCCATCGCCTACGACCTGCGCAACCGCTTCTTCGCCCACCTGCAGCAGCTTCCGGCGTCGTTCTACGCGCGCCACACCACCGGCGACCTCATGAGCCGCGCCGTCAACGACATGATGTCGGTGCGCTCCTTCTTCGGGCCCGGCCTCATGAACCTGGCCAACACCGCCATCGTCTATGTGGCCGCCCTGGGGCTCATGACCTGGATCAGCCCGGTGCTCACGGTGGCGGCGTTGCTGCCGCTGCCCTTCATCATGCTGACGGTGCAGCGGGTGAGCCGACGGCTCTACGCCCGCAGCCGGGAGGTGCAGGAGCGGCTGGCGGCCCTCAGCGAGCAAGTGCAGGAGAACCTCAGCGGCATCCACCTGGTCAAGACCTATTCCCGGGAGGCCGAGGAGGGGGAAGCGTTCAACGCCCTGTGCGACGACTACCGGCGGGCCAACCTGGGCCTGGCGCGGGTGCGGGGGCTTCTGGTGCCTCTCATGGGCTCCCTGGGCGGCGCAGGCACCCTCATCGCCGTGTGGGTGGGCGGCCGCCTGGTGGCCTCGGGCGGCATCACGCTGGGAGAGTTCGTGGCCTTCTCGGCCTACCTGGGGATGCTGGTCTGGCCGACGGTGGCCATGGGCTGGGTGATCAATTCGTTCCAGCGCGGCGCCGTGGCCATGCGCCGGCTGCGGGAAATCCTGGATCTGCCCACGGAGACCGATGATGCCCGCGTGGACCCCGGGATCACGACGCTGCGCGGCGGCATCGAGATCCGGGGCCTCACCGTGGCCCGGGAGGAGGGCGGGCATCCGGCCCTGGAGGATCTGAGCCTGCGCATCGCACCTGGCGAGACGGTGGCCCTGGTGGGGCCCGTGGGCTCGGGCAAGTCCACGCTGGCCGACATCCTGCCGCGCTTCGTGCGTGTCCCGGACGGCACGGTCTTTCTGGATGGCCACGACATCAACACCATCCCCCTGGCGGTGCTGCGGGCCCACATCGGCTACGCCCCCCAGGAGGCGTTCCTGTTCTCCCGCACCCTGGAGGAGAACATCGCCTTCGGCCTGGAGGAGCCGGCCCCCGACGAGGTGCGCAAGGCGGCGGCCCTCTCGGGCCTGGACCGGGACCTGGAGGGCTTCCCCGAGGGGCTGGGCACCCGGGTGGGCGAGGGGGGCTACACCCTGTCCGGCGGCCAGCGGCAGCGCGCCGCTCTGGCCCGGGCCCTGGTGCTGGCCCCCACCATCCTGATCCTGGATGACTCCCTCTCGTCGGTGGACGCCGAGACGGAGCAGGAGATCCTGGGGGGCCTGGAGGGGGTCACCCGGGAGCGGACGACCCTGCTCATCTCCCACCGGCTGGCCGCGGTGGCCCGGGCCGACCGGGTGGTGGTGCTGGACGCCGGCAAGGTGGTGGAGGAGGGGACCGCCGACGAGCTGCTGGCCCGGGGCGGCCTGTTCGCCGAGATGGCGCGGCGGCGCTCCCTGGAAGAGGAGATGGAGGCGCGGGCATGAGCGGGCCGCGGGGCATCCAGGAGGAAACCGTCCTGGGCAAGGCCTACGACGCCCGCCTGGTGCGCTGGCTCTGGGGCTGGGTGCGGCCGCACCGTCGGCTGGTGCTGCTCTCCCTGATGCTGTTCATCTGCGTGTCCGCCGTGCAGCTCGTGCAGCCGTATCTCATCAAGGTGGCCATCGACAATTACATGGTCCCGGGGCGGCTGGAGGGCCTGACCACCGTGGCCCTGCTGTTCCTGGCGGCGCTGGTGGGCGAGTTCATCTTTCGCTTCCTGGAGATCTACGTCATGGAGAGCACGGGCCAGGCGGTGGTCTACGACCTGCGCACGGCGGTGTTCGCCCACCTGCAGCGCCTGCCGGCCCGCTTCTTCGACCGCAACCCCGTTGGCCGGCTGGTGACCCGTGTCACCACCGACGTGGAGTCCCTCAACGAGGTCTTCGCCTCGGGGGTGGTGACGGCAGCCGGCGATCTCATCAAGCTGGCGGGCATCGTGGCGGTGATGCTGTGGATGGATGTGAAGCTGGCCCTGGTCACCTTCACCGTGGTGCCGGTCATGCTGGGGCTGTCCATGTTCTTCCGCCTCCGCCTGCGGGATGTCTACCGGGCCCTCCGGCTGCGCCTGGCCCGGATCAATGCCGCCCTCAACGAATCCCTCACCGGCATGCCCCTGGTGCAGCTCTTCCGCCGCCAGCGGCGCAACTACCGGGAGTTCGAGGCCTTGAACCGCTCCCACCGGGACGCCGACACCCACTCGGTCTGGTACGACTCGGTCTTCTCGGCGGTGGTGGAGTGGGTGGGGACCCTGTCGGTGGCGCTCATCATCTGGTACGGCGGCGGCCAGATCGTCTCCGAGGCCATCACCTTCGGCGTGCTGGTGGCGTTCATCGAGTACACCCAGCGCTTCTTCCAGCCCATCCGCGAGCTGTCCACCAAGTACACCGTCATGCAGGCCGCCATGGCCTCCTCGGAGCGCCTGGTGGCCCTCCTGAAGGAAGCCCCGGAGCCAGGGGCCGTGCTGCCGGCGGCGGCCGGCGGGAGCGGCGTGGCGGCGGCCGCCGCCCGCGGGCGGCTGGAGTTCGAGAACGTCTGGTTCCACTACCACGAGGGCGAGGAGGTCCTGCGCGGCGTCTCCTTCCACGTGGACCCCGGGGAGAAGCTGGCCATCGTCGGCTTCACCGGTTCGGGCAAGACCACCCTCATCAAGCTGCTGGTGCGGCTCTACGAGCCCACCAGCGGGCGGATCCTGCTGGACGGCGACGACATCAGGTCCCTGGAGCCGCGCGCCCTGAGGCGTCGCCTGGGCGTGGTGCTGCAGGACTCGTTCCTGTTCCGGGGCACGGTGGCGTCCAACATCGCCCTGGACGAGCCGTCCATCTCACGGGAACGGGTGGAGGCCGCCGCCCGGGCCGTGGAGGCCGACGCCTTCATCCGGCGCCTGCCGGGAGGCTACGACCACGAGGTGCGCCAGCGGGGCGCCAACTTCTCCACCGGCCAGAAGCAGCTCCTGGCCTTCGCTCGCGCCCTGGCCTTCGACCCGGAGGTGCTCATCCTGGACGAGGCCACCTCCTCGGTGGATCCTCTCACCGAGAGCCGCATCCAGACGGCCCTGGCCCAGGTGACCCAAGGGCGCACCTCCATCATCATCGCCCACCGGCTGAGCACCATCGTCGGGGCGGACCGCATCCTCGTGCTGCACAAGGGGGCCGTGGCCGAGACCGGCACGCACCGGGAGCTGCTGACCCGGGGCGGCCTGTACGCCCGCCTGTACCGGATCCAGGAGCGCCGGGAGCAGGAATCAGCCGGCGGCGCCGCAGAATCCTGAGCTGGCGGTTCGTCGGGCCTCGACGGATCTAAGGGGTTGACAGGCCGGCGACAGTTCAGGTAGAGAGGGAGCAATTCTCTCTCAGCGGACTGGCAACCCAGTCACCTTCCACAGCGATCCCCCCCCTGGTCCGCAGGCAAGGAGGAGGGGTTTGCACCCTTCCAGCATGACAGGGCTATGCCCCAACGGCCCAACGTGTCGGATCCGAGCGCCTCCGAGGCGGGGGAGCAGGAATCGCGTCGAATCCCCCCAGATCGACCCGTGAACTCGTTGACATACCGAAAGGAGTCTCATGATGAGAGCGCTCGTTCGCAGTCTCTCGCTTCTCGCTCTGGTGCTTGCCCTGTCCTCGCCAGCAATCCTGGCCCAGGTCGAGTTCCCACCCGAGGATGCCCGCCCCGAGGCAGGTCAAGGGGCGCTGTTCGCGGACGGAATCGACCTGGCCACATTCTCCTGGACAGATTTGGAAGGTGACTTCATGCTCATCCAGATCGCCGGCACCCAGGATGACTTCGTCCGGCGCACTCCCAGCGGCAAGGATTACGTTCACTACGCCACCGACTCCCCACTCTTCCTCGGGGCCATCGTGGGCGGCCTGATCTACCTGGGAGAGGGGCACTACCAGAGCGCATACTGGGGAAACTGCGCCTTCTTCTCGGCCGATCCACCCGGGTTCAATTGCTTCATCGGGGGAGGACCAGCCTCCATGAACGCCCAGGCCACGGTCATCCGGCAGATTGACGGCGCCGAGTGCAGGCTGTCTGCCCACCTGGCGGCGTTCTACCAGGACAACCCCCAGCGCCAGGGCACCTTCGTTGCGAACACCAACCAGTTCGACATCAAGGTCACCTGCGACTGACATCCCTCCTCGACGGGCCCCCGGGAGTTTTCACCTGCCCCGGGGGCCCGAACTTCGCACCGGACCGGCGGGTGGGGGCTTCTCCCGAGAGCCTTGTGGAATGGGCGTTTGAGGTGATTGGCGCACAGGATTTCCACAGGGGCGGAGAGGACTTTTCCACAATCGGTTGGGTGGGGCATCACTCTCAGCCACCATATCTTGCGCTTTTTTGTTGACTTTCGCCGTGGCTATTTGTTAGGCTGCCGCCCGATGTCTCTGAACCAACCCCACACCGACGCGAACCGAGGATTGATCCGTGAGTGGGATGGGTGGTTCTCCCGCCTCAGCAGCCCCGCCCCAGAAGACGTGCTTTCGCTTTCGCCTGCTCGTCCAGCAGGCCCCGAACGTGCCCTTCCAGGCGGCGCACCTGGCCAACCGGAAGCAGGGCCCTCGCGCCCCGGCCGGCGACCGCCTACCACCTTCCAGCGACCTGAAGCGCCCATCCCACCTTTCCACCCCGCCACCCATCGATCCCCCTCCCCCGGGGGAATACAAGGCAGAGGGAGCAGACCTCCTCGAAGAACCCCCTCTCTTCACGAGACCTTCCCCCTCTCCCTTCTCCCGGGGGAGGACTTCGCCCGCTGATCCTGTCCTGAAATCCTGATTCAGTACTTCTGGATCTGGCGCCGGTAGCCCTGGAAGTTCCGGGCCATCTCGCCCATGGAGTCGCCGCCGAACTTCTCCAGGCAGGCGTCAGCCAGCACCAGGGCCACCATGGCCTCCCCCACCACGCCTGCGGCGGAGATGGCGGTGACGTCGGTGCGCTCCACCGCCGCCTTGAACGCCTCCTTGGAGACCACGTCCACCGAGGCCAGCGGCTTCTTGAGGGTGGACAGGGGCTTCATGTAGGCGCGGACCCGCACTTCCCCGCCGTTGGTGATCCCCCCCTCGATGCCGCCGGCACGGTTGCTCTTGCGGGTGAACCCCTTCCAGCGGCCGGTGCGCAGGATCTCGTCGTGGACGGCCGAGCCCCGGCGGGTGGCGGCACCCACGCCGTCGCCGATCTCCACCGCCTTGATGGCCTGGATGGACATGACCGCCTGGGCGAGGCGGCCGTCGATCTTGGTGTCCCAGTGGCGGTGGCTGCCCAGCCCGGGCGGCACACCGGAGGCGGCCACCTCGAAGGCGCCGCCCACCGTGTCGTGGGCCGCGGCGGCGGCGTCGATCTCCGCCACCATCCGCGCCTCCACCTCGCCATCAGCGACTCGCAGGGGTGAGTCCTCCGGGATGCTGCTGATGTCCACGAAGGAGACCTGGTGGCCCGGCGGGTAGCCCGCGCCGCCCACCTGCACCACGTGGCTGGCAATCCAGATGGACAGCTCCTCCAGGAGCTGCATGGCCAGGGCGCCGGCGGCGGTGCGGGCCGCCGTCTCCCGGGCCGAGGCACGCTCCAGGACGTCCCGGACGTCGTGGGTGTTGTACTTGAGGGCGCCG
>JBFGDW010000150.1:0-8256 GCA_041580435.1 Candidatus Polarisedimenticolia bacterium
CGCCAGCAGCAGCGCCGCCATCCGCCGCAGGATGCCGTAGCTCCCCAACGCGCCTCAGCGGCCGGCGGAGGCCGAGCGGGCCGGCGCCAGGAGCGAGACCCCATCCAGCCCCGGCGGCGGCTCGACCCCCACCGCCTCCAGGATGGTGGGGGCCAGGTCGATGATCCGGGGGCCAGCGGACTGGATGGGCCGGTTCATGAACAGGACCCCCTTCACGAAGGCCGGCTCCAGCGAGCAGTGATCCCCCGACCACGGCTTGAGGTTGTCCATGACCACCTCGGGCGTGAAGCCGCCCAGGGCCGTCTGCCACTCCACCCGGTAGTCCAGGTTGTTGGCCACCCGCAGGTCGGGGACCACCGCGGCGTTGTACTGGGAGTAGATCTCCTCCCGCCGGTAGACCCGGTGCACGGGCTTGCGGCCGTTGACCGGATCCACGAACGACTCCAGCCCCGCGATGATGGCATCGCGGACCTGCTCGTACTCCTCGCCGGGCGCCACGATCCCCTGGGGCTCCCGCCCCTCCAGGTTGATGTAGATCTCCCCCAGGCCCATGGCGTAGGCCTTGGTCCGGGTCCAGTCCACGTTCTCGAAGAAGCTGCCGCCGTGGAACAGGTCCTCCAGGGTCTTGGCCTCGCCGTAGTAAGGCACCGACAGATTCATGAAGCCATTCTTGGCCAGCCAGGTGTTGTAGTTGATGCCGCGCCGGTAGGACGAGAAGCCGTGGTCCGAGCAGACGATGAGGACCGTCTCCGGCGGCAGCAGCTCCATGGCCCGCCCCACGATCCGGTCCATCTGCTTGTACACCTCGAGCAGCGCGTCCCCCCACCGGGCGGCCGCCTCGGCGTCGTACAGCGGGTGCCCCTCGTCCATGAGGCGCCAGAGCATGTGCCCGGCCCGGTCGGGGCCGGTGAAGATCTGCACGTACAGATCGCTGTCGCTCTCGGGCAGGAGGGCCTCCATCATCTCGGCGTAGCGATCCTCGGTGTAGGCCACGTCCTCCAGGGTCAGGGTCTCGTCGGTGAGTCCGGCGCTCATGGTCCAGGTGTCGATGGCCCAGCCCAGGGTCTTGTACAGGCCGAAGCGATCCGCCAGCTTGGCGGCCCAGGCGGGAGGGTAGGAGAACGGCACCGGGTGGAAATCAGGGTGGAAGTTCACCGGGGCCAGGTAGAGGTTCAACTCCGGCTCCACCGACAGCAGGCGGAAGCGGGCCGCCCCCTTCACCGGGTTCACCCGGTCCACCAGCCAGTTCACCGGGAACTGAAAGGTGAACCACTCGCTCCACTCACCCGTCCGCAGGGTCTGGGTCTGCCCCGAGGCGTGCAGGGTCACGCTTCCGTCCCGGCGGTTGACCTGGATCCGCAGCGGCAGGGTGAGGGTCTTGGGGATGCCGCGCGCCTCCAGCTTCTCCCGCATGGCCCGTTCCGCCTTCTTGCGCTCGTCCCGTGAGGCCAGCCCCTCGCCAGCCATGGTGATGGGGTAGGAGTAGAAGGGCAGGTTCTCGGGCCCCTGGATGTCCGTGGTCAGGTCGGCCTCGTCGGGAAGCAGCACCACCCGGATGGCGAACTCGTTGTCGGCCGGGTTGCGCTCCGGATCGGTGGTGAACATGGTGGGCGTGCCAATGCCGCCGCGCATGTCGGGGACTCCCAGCCCTGACAGCATGAATCCGCCTGGCATCTCGTCGGCGGGGAAGGTCACCGGCAGGCGGAAGATGGTGGCAGTGCGCCCGTGCTCCTCCATGATCTTCCAGATGGGCTGCCCGCGGCGCCCGTTTTCCGCCCAGGGCTGGCGCTTGGGCACGAAGCGATCGAAGACGATGTAAAGCGGGCCGGCCAGGATCAGGCCCACCGCCAGGCCCGCCACCAGCGCCCGGCTCCAGCGCGCCCGCAGCGCCTTGAGAAGGAGGAGCACCAGCAGCGCCGCCGCCACCGCCAGCCCGCCTCCCAGGTAGAGGGGGTTCTTTGCACCGAAGGCCACGTCCCTGTGGGTCGGCGTGGCCATGGCGAAGTCGGGCAGGTAGGTCCCCTCGATCCGCTTGAGGAAGTCGAAGATCTCGGTGCGGCCGGGGTTGAGGCCGGTGGCGAACGCGGACCAGGAGACCGGCGTCTGGGGGGGGTTGGTGGGGAGGAGGGGGGAGTAGGTTCCCTGCTCCCGCAGGCGGGAGAGGTTGGGCAGGTCGCCGCTCTCCATCCAGCGCTCCACCAGGCGGGCATCGGCGCCGTCGAAGCCCAGCACGACCACCTGGGGCCGGCCGGTCCTCTCCTGGGCGGCGGCTCGCGCCGCCGGGGAGGCTGCCGGCAGCAGCAGGGTCAGCAGGACGAGAGGGGCCAGGAAGCGTCGGTGCATGCGGGGGTCTCCTCGGTCCGCCCGGCGCCCGGCGGCCGGAGGGGATGGGGATTGTAGGGACGCCCATCCCGCCGGATCAAGGACGCGGCCGGGAGGGGGGTGGATTTCCATCTTTTCCTTGTGAAATGCTGCCTGTGCCCGTATATGGTTGACCAACGAGGCCGCCGCCCGTCCGGCGGACCCGTCCGCTCGGAGGAGTTATGAGCCTGTCACCCCCTCGCGCCGGCGCCGTCGCGGTCCGGGCCCTGGCCCTGGCCGCCGTCCTGGCGACCGCGGCCCCGCCCACTCATGCCACCACCGTCCGCCGCATCGGCCTGCCCGAGATGGTGGAACGGGCCCGGCATGTGGTCCTGGTCCGGGCCCTGGACAACGAGGTCCGCACCGACCCGGACACCCTGCACCACCACACCGTCACCCGGTTCCAGGTCCTGGAGGCCGCCAAGGGGCCGCGCCGCCCCGGCGAGATCTTCGAGCTGTCGGTGCTGGGCGGGCACGCCCCCGGATCGATCTACGAGACCACCATGCCGGGCGCGCCGCGCTTCGAGGTGGGAGAGGAGCTGGTGCTGTTCACCCGGCCCAGCCGCAGCGGCCCCGGCGAGCACATCCTGGGCTTCTTCCAGGGGGCGGTGCGCCTGCGCCTGGACGAGGAGGGGAACCGGGTGCTGGTCTCGGCGCCGCCCGACCTGGTGGCGGGGACCGCCACCCTGGAGGCCGGCCGCGCCCCGGCGCCGCTGCAGCGCAGCGACCAGGCCAGCGCCGTGGCGCCGGCGGCGGGGGCCGCACCGGTGTCCCGCCCGCCCACCAGCCGCCCACCCGCCGCACCGGCACCGGACACCGCCGCAGCGCGCCGGGGGCCCGTGTCCGTGAGCGAGTTCATGGCCGACATCCGCGCCCGCGTCGCCGCCGCGGCGCCGAGGGGCCGGTGAGCCGCGGGCGCTGGGCGCCGGGGATCGCCCTGGCGGGGCTGCTGCTCCTCACCGCCGGCGACACGCTGAACCGCGCCGGCGGCAACATCGAGCTGAACAGCGGCGGGACCATCCGGAACCGCTACTGGGACAGCAGGATGTTCCCCATCCGCTACAAGCTCAACCAGAACGTCGCCAAGGGGTACACGGCGGCGGCCATCCGCTCCACCCTGGACGCCGCCTTCGCCAACTGGGAGACGATCCCCGGCATCAACATCGACTTCGAGTGGGGCGGCACCACCACCACCAACACCATGTCCACCGACGGCGATTACGCCCTCATCTTCAATCCCGCATCCGATCCCGGCGACTTCGTGGCCGCCGCCCCCTGCTCCACCCTGATCCAGGACGTCACGGTGACCGACAGTTCCGACGGCGTTCCAGGCAACGGCCTGGGGCGCATCAACTTCCCCGGCGGCAAGTTCATCACCGTGCCGGTGGGGACCTACGGCCCCGGCGCCAACGTCGACTGCGACATCATGTTCAACACCTTCGACAGCGTCTTCGTCCTGGACGGCTCCGCTCCCAATGAAAACCTGCTGGGGATCACGACCCACGAGTCGGGGCACTGGCACAGCCTGTCCCACACCCCCTTCCCCGACGCCACCATGTTCCCGTTCACCGATACCAACCCTCCGGGCGACGGGGGCCAGGGACAGGGGAGCCTGGAGGCCGACGACATCGCCTCCACCGCCCACATGTACAAGACCGGCACCTTCGACCCGGCCCACGGCACCCTCACCGGCAAGATCACCATCAACGGCCTGCCCGGTGACGGCGCCCACGTGGCAGCGCTGCGCGCCTCGGATCTCATGCCCGTGGCCGGCCGCTTCTCCATCTCACGCAACTTCAACACCGGCGACATCTTCGACGGCGCCGACTTCGTCGCCCAGGGCGGCGGCTACTTCCGCCTGGACGGCGTGCCCCCGGGGGACTACCACCTCTGCGCCGAGTGGTTCGACTCCACCGATGAGCCGTTCGGCCGGCTGGAGAACGTCTACAACGCCACCGTGGGCAGCTCCAACATCGCCGACGGCGCCGTGGGAGCCTTCGCCGGCGCCCTGGGCTTCCGCCCCGAGCGGTTCGACTGCTACAACGCCGCCGAGTCGGCCAATGGGGGCGACGGGACCACCGCCGGCGCCGCCGCCGACAACCCCGATGAGGCCACGCTGATCACCGTCACCGCCGGCGGTGTCATCCCCGGCCTGAACATGCAGGTCAACCTCGACCCCAACACCGGCAAGACGGCCGCTGCCCGCTCCAACCCCACCGGCGTCGGCCGCGCCGGCGTGGGCCCTTTCACCCGGCTCGCGGTGCTGCGCATCGGCACCGACGGCACCGACGACGACTTCTTCATCCTCCACTTCCCGGCCGCCATGCTGCCGCCGCCGCCCTACAACGTCATCGACGGCATCTGGAGCAAGTTCGGCCGGGCCGACGCCGCCTACACCGGCCTCCTGATGCTGTCGGATCCCAGCAACGCCAACATCATCGAGCCGCCCATCGTCTGGGACGCCCCGCGCATCGTCTCGGGGTACAAGGGAGGCAACACCGGCATCACCGAGCTGGTGGATATTCGCGACCGGTTCAACGTGACGGTGAACGAGCCGAGGGACCTGTACATGGCCTTCAAGCTTCCCCAGAGCCCGCCGGGGATCTCCTGGGCCTCGGAGGGGTACTTCACCGTGGCCAGCGACACGCGCACCTGCGCCACCGGAGGGGCGGCGTGCACCTCCAGCGCCTCCTGCCCGGGGGGATCGGCATGCGTGGGCAACACCACCGGCCGCACCCTGTTCACCGATGACGGCTTCAACACCTTCTTCATCTCCACCGCCTTCGACCTGCTCTACACCGTGCGCACCGAGACGGCGCCGCCGGTGCGCATCACCAGCGCCAGCCCGGCGGTCCTGTCCCCGGGCACCTCGGGCAACGTGGTCACCATCGGTGGCGCCGGCTTCAAGTCCGGGGCCCAGGTGCAGTTTTTCTCCCCCACCTTCGGGCCGCCCCAGCCCTCGGGGGTGACGGTCACCAATGTGACCTTCGTCAACTCCAGCACCCTGCAGGCCACCGTGGACGTGGATGCCGGCGCGCCCCTCAATTTCCTGGACGTGGAGGTGACCAACCCGGAGGTGATCATCCCCAACCGGGCCCGCCTCATGGCGGTGGACGCCGTGGACAGCGACGGGGACGGGGTGGTGGATCCGGCCGATTGCCTGCCGGCCGACGCCAACGTCTGGTTCCCGCCCGGCCCCCTGGGGGCCACCCTGAGCGCCAGCGAGCCGGTGCCGGGGACGGTGCAGCTGGACTGGAGCCCACCGGCTTCTCCGGGGGCCACGTCGGTGGTCTACGACGTGGTGAGCGGCGACACCGCAACGCTCCTGGCGTCCGCCGGCGGCAACTACGGCACTTGCCTCTCCGCCGGCCAGGCCGGGACCTCCATCCAGGATGCCACCCCGCTGGCGCCGGGGGAGGTCCGCCACTACATGGCGGCGGGGCGCAACACCTGCGGTCCGGGGACGTTCCACCCGGAGGTGGTGCCCACGCCCACGCGGGACACCAACCCGGGGAACTGCCCCTAGCCGGTAGGCGCTGCGGAGGGGCTACTGCTCCACCGGCTCGGTGCGGATGGCGCCGACGGCGGCGAGGGAGAAGACCTCCTCCCCGCGTCGGAGCTTCACCGTGATCATGGTCTCGGTGCGGAAGATCTCCTCCGCCCGTGCCACGGCCCGCGGGAAGGTGCGGGGGTCGTCCAGCCGCTCGCCGTTGATGGCCAGCATGAGGTCGCCGGCGCGCAGGCCCAGGCGCGCCACCTTGCCGCCGGCCAGCACCGACTCCACCTGCAGGCCCAGCGGCTGGCCGTCCGTGTCCCTGGCGGGTGCGAAGCGGGCGTGGGCGAAGTAGGGGCGGTCCCCGCCCACGGCGTAGGCCGGCGCCGGCCGCGGCGCCGGCAGCGGGTCGGGCGGCGCCGCAGGCGCCGGGTCGGGGAGGGGCGGCCCCGGCAAGGGGACCACCGGCGCGCCACCGCCCGACTCGGCTGGCGCTCCACCGCCAGCGTCCGGGGGGGCCGCAGGGCGCAGCAGGGCCCAGGCCAGCACCATGGCCACCAGAACCGACGCCAGCGCCACCAGCCCGCGCCAGCCGCTCATGACGACTTCCAGAACGGGTGCATGTGGTGCACCGGCCCGGCTCCGCCGCCCAGGGGCCAGGCCGTCTCCAGGGCCCGGTGGACGAAATCCCCCGCCGCCCGCGACCCCTCCACCAGCGAGGCGCCCCGTGCCAGTCCGGCCGCCAGCGCCGCCGACAGGGTGCAGCCGGTGCCATGGGTGCTCTCCGTGCGCACCCGGGGGCGGCGGAAGGTGGTCACGGTCCCCTCCTCCCACAGGAGGTCCACCACCTCGGGGCCTTCCGTGGCGTGCCCTCCCTTCAGCAGCACCGCCCGGGCTCCCAGGTCCGCCAGCCGCGCTGCCAGGTCCCGTGGACCCAGGTCGGCCCGGCCGGCCAGGCGCCGGGCCTCGGGCAGGTTGGGGGTCACCACCGTGGCCAGCGGCAGCAGCTCCTCCACCAGCGCCTCCACCGCCTCGGGCTCCAGCAGCGCGTCGCCCGAGGCCGCCACCATCACCGGGTCGACCACCAGGGGCAGCCGCGGACTGCGCCGGAGGGCCTCGGCCACCACCTGGATGATCTCGCCCCGGAGGAGCATCCCGGTCTTGACGGCGGCCACCGGGAGATCATCCAGGACCGCGGTCAACTGCGCCGCCACCACGTCGGCGGGGACGGCGTGCACCGCTGCCACGCCCCGGGTGTTCTGGGCGGTCACCGCGGTGATCACGCTGGCGCCATAGGTGGCGAGCGCCGCGAACGTCTTCAGGTCGGCCTGGATCCCGGCTCCCGCCGATGAGTCGGAGCCGGCCACGGTCAGGGCCACGGGCCAGGCCGCCGGGGAGGTCATGGCCCGCCCGCCCCGGCCAGCGCGGCGTCCACGGCGCGGCGCAGGGCCCGCGCCGCGGGCGCCACCGAGGCGGCCCCCGCCACCGCCGACAGGACCGCCACGCCACAGGCGCCGGCCCGGATGCAGGCCGCGGCCCGGGCCGCGTCGATGCCGCCGATGGCCACCACCGGCAGCGGCGAGGTGGCAGCCACCTGGGCCAGACCCTGCAGCCCCAGGGGCTTGCCGGCGTCCGCCTTGCTGCCGGTGGCGAAGACCGGTCCCACGCCGACGTAGTCCGCTCCGGCCTCGGCGGCCGCGCGGGCCTCTCCGGGGGTGCCTGCCGAGAAACCGAGGACGGCCGGCCGCGGCCAGAGTCTCCGGGCCTCCGCCACGGGTAGATCCTCGGGCCCCAGGTGGCAGCCGCCGGCGCCGGCCAGCCGCGCCACGTCCAGCCGGTCGTTGACCAGCAGCAGGGCGCCGGCCCGGGCCGCCGCCGGCGACAGGGCGGCGGCCCAGGCCACCAGGTCGGCGTCGTCGGCCTGCTTGTCCCTGAGCTGCACCGCCGTGGCGCCGCCCCGCAGGGCGAGGCGGGCCTGTTCCTCGTGGGTGCGCCCCCGGCCGGCTGTCCGGTCGGTGAGCACCATGAGGCGCAGCGTCTGGCGCAGCGCGTCGGTTCGAGAGGTGGTCACGGCACCGCTATAATGTCGGCCCCGTGCCGGACGATCAAGCCTGGAGGCCCCGCCAGCCGCGCGCTGGCGGCCTGCGGCCTGGCCGCGGCCCGCGACCCGGATGCCCTGACGGCGCCGGCCCACGGTGAGATCAGTCCGGCTCCCGCTCCATCGCCCGGCGGATCACCTCGGCGCTGATGGCCCCCTCCCGCAGGACCTGGCCGCTGCCACCGGTCACCTCCACCAGGGTCGATGGAGCGCCACCTGGAGCGGCTCCCCCGTCCACCAGGAGATCCAGCCCGGGACCCAGGCCAGCGGCGGCTTCCGCCGCGGTCACCGGCGGTGGCGCGCC
>JBFGDW010000151.1:0-8227 GCA_041580435.1 Candidatus Polarisedimenticolia bacterium
GAGGGGGTGGGGGTGGTCATCGGGGTAAGTCCTTGGAAAAGCCCTTGTTGGGGCGAGGGGGGGAAGGGTCGGGCGGCGTGATGGACTGCGAGGGGGTGGCTTGATAACCGGGGGAGGTCACGCCCAGCCGGTCCGACGGGCTCAGCACGCCGCGTCCGCCCCGGTTCAGCACGTGGGTGTAGATCATGGTCGTGGTCACGTCCCGGTGGCCCAGCAGCTCCTGCACCGTGCGGATGTCGTGGCCGTCCTCCAGCAAATGGGTGGCGAAGGAGTGGCGGAATGTGTGGCAGCTCGCCGGCTTGGGGATGCCCGCCCGCAGCACGGCCAGCTTCACCGCCCGCTGCAGCACCGTCTCGTGGAGGTGGTGCCGGCGCCGCTCGCCGGTGACCGGCTCCAGGTAGACGCGGGTGGCCGGGAAGACCCACTGCCACGGCCATTCCCGCCCGGCGCTGGGGTACTTGCGCGCCAGGGCCCCCGGCAGCTCCACCCAGCCGGCGCCGCGCGACAGGTCCCGCCGGTGCTGGGCGTACACCTTGCGCAGGTGCGCCTCCAGGTGGGGCCTGAGCCCCGCCGGCAGCATGGTGCGCCGGTCGCGCCCGCCCTTCCCCTGGCGCACCACGATCTCGTTGCGCTGAAAGTCCAGGTCCTTGACCCGCAGCCGGGCGCACTCCATGAGGCGCAGGCCGGCGCCGTACAGCAGGGTGGCCATGAGCCAGGTGGTTCCCGAGAGATGGTCCAGCACGGCGCGGACCTCCTGGCGGCTCAGCACCACCGGCACCCGGGGCGATGCCTTGGCGCGGACCAGGCCGTCCACCCACTGGAGCTTGCGCCCCAGCACGGCCTCGTACAGGAAAAGGAGGGCGCTGAGGGCCTGGTTCTGGGTGGAGGCGCTCACCTTCCCCCGCACCGCCAGGCTGGACAGGAAGTGGGCCACCTCCGCCTCCCCCATCTGGCGCGGGTGCCGCTTGCGGTGGAACAGGATGAAGCGGCGGATCCAGCGGCTGTACGTCTTCTCGGTGCGGTGGCTGTAGTGGCGGGTGCGGCAGGCGTCGCGCACCTGGTCCATGAGGAGGGGCGGGGGGTCGGGCGGCGGTCCGGCGGTGGGCTCGGCCAGCGTCCAGCGCGAGGACGCCTCGTTCCGGTCGGTGGGCGCCGGAAGGGCCTTGCCACCCTGAAGGTCTCGCGTCAGCACGGGACACCTCCCTGCGAGACGACCGCCATCATCCTACGCCTGGGCGCCGTGGCGGTCAATCGGCCTGCCCCTGCGGCGCGGTGCAGGGGCCGCGCCGGGGCGGCTGGCTCGGCGGCCGGGCGGCTCACCACTCCCCTCCCCCTTCCATCAGGCCGCGCTCCCGCAGGCTGACGTGGGCGCGGCCGGCCACGATGAGGTGGTCGTAGAAGCCGATGTCCATGAGGGCGGCGGCCCGGGCCACCCCCCGGGTGAACTCCACGTCCTCCATGGACGGGGTCAGGGCGCCGCTGGGGTGGTTGTGGGCCAGGATGAACCCCAGCGCCAGGTGGCGCAGGGCCGGCTCCAGGATCTCACGGGGGTGGGTGCGGGTGGTGTTGAGCGAGCCCACCGAGAGGGTCTCCCGGGCCAGCAGGCGGTTCTGGCCGTCCAGGTACAGCCCCACCAGGTGCTCCTTGCGCAGCCGGCCCAGGTCGCGCACCTGCCGGTACGCCTCGGCGGGGGTGCCCACCCGGGGCGGGTCGTCGGCGGGAGGCGCCGCGGCGCGCCGGCCCAGCTCCAGCGCCGCCAGGACGCGGGCAGCCACGGCGGGGCCCACCCCCTCCTCCCGCATCCAGCCGGCAGCGTCCAGCCGGACGAGCCCCTCCAGCGTGTGGCGCCGCAGCAGGCGGGCCGCCAGGCGCACAACGTTTTCGCGGCGGGTGCCGCACCCCAGCAGGAGCGCCAGCAGATCGCCGTCGGCAAGGGCGCGGGGGCCGCGGGCCAGCAGCTTCTCCCGCGGGCGGCTGGCGGGCGGCAGCTCGGGGACGGTGGGGCCGCGCAGCGGCCGCGGCCCTGGCTGCCGCCGGGACGCCGCCGGGGTTCCGGCGGGGGTCGCTCCAGAGTCGGCGCCGGCGGCCCGCCGGCGGCTCACCCGCCGGGCGCCTCCGCGATGCGCACGCGCCGTCCCTCCAGGCGCAGCCGGTCCTGGAAGTAGAGGCGCACGGCGCGCACGTACAGGCGGTGCTCCTCGGCCAGGATGCGGCGCGACAGGCTGGCCTCGGTGTCGTCCTCGGCCACCGGCACCGCCGTCTGGGCGATGATGGGGCCGCTGTCCAGATCGGCGTCCACGAAGTGCACGGTGCAGCCGCTGACCTTGGCGCCGTGCTCCAGCGCCTGGCGCTGGGCGTCGAGCCCCGGGAAGGCGGGCAGCAGCGACGGGTGGATGTTCAGGATGCGTGCGGGGAAGGCCGCCACGAAGGATGCCGACAGCAGGCGCATGTAGCCGGCCAGGCAGACCAGCTCGGCGCCGTGCTCCTCCAGCACCCCCTGCACGCGACGGTCGTGGGTGGCCCTGTCGGCTGAGTCCCGGTGATCCACCACGGCGGTGGGAAGACCCAGCCCCTGGGCCACGCGCAGGCCGCCGGCGGCCGCCTCGTTGGAGATCACCACCGCCGGGCGGGCCGGGATCTCGCCGGCCAGGGCGGCCCGGGCCAGGGCTTCCATGTTGCTCCCGCGCCCCGAGATGAGGATGCCGAAGCGGCGCGGCGTCCCGGCGGCGGTGGCCACGGCGTCAGCCCTCGCGGCCCACGTAGCGCACCGTGCCGTCCCCCGCGGTGATGCGGCCGATGACCGCCGGCGTCTCGCCGGCGGCGCGCAGGTGCTCGCTCACGGCGGCGGCATCGCCAGGGCGGACCACGGCGATCATGCCGATCCCCAGGTTGAAGGTGCGGGCCATCTCGGCGTCGGACACGCCCCCCCACTCCTGCAGCAGGCGGAACAGGGGCGGCACCTCCCAGGCGGCCCGGTCCACCTCGGCGCCGCAGCCGGCGGGGAGGATGCGCGGCAGGTTGTCGGTGATGCCGCCGCCGGTGATGTGGGCCAGCCCACGCAGGCGCCCATCGCCGATGAGGCCGCGCAGCGGTCCCAGGTACGAGCGGTGCACCGCCAGCAGCGCCTTCGCCACGGTGGTGCCCAGGCCGGGGAGGGGGTCGTCCGGCGCGAGCCCCCGCCGCTCGAACAGGATCTTCCGGGCCAGGGAGTAGCCGTTGGTGTGCAGGCCGGTGGAGGGCAGGCCCAGGAGCACGTCGCCCGGGCGAATGGTCTCGCCGGTGATGATGTGGTCCTTCTCCACCATGCCGATGATGAAGCCGGCCACGTCGTAGTCGCCGGCCCCGTAGAAGCCGGGCATCTCGGCGGTCTCCCCCCCCAGGAGGGCGCAGCCCGCCTCCCGGCAGGCGCCGGCCATGCCCCGCACCACCTCCACGATGACCCGCGGCTCCAGGCGCCCGGTGGCGAAGTAGTCCATGAAGAAGAGGGGCACGGCCCCCTGCACCAGGATGTCGTTGATGCAGTGGTTCACGAGATCGGCTCCCACCGTGTGGTGGATGCCGGCGTCGATGGCCACCTTGAGCTTGGTGCCCACGCCGTCCACCGAGGCCACCAGAACCGGGTTCTCGTAGCCGCGCACGGCGAACAGGCCGCCGAAGCCGCCGATGCGCGACAGGACGTCGCCGGTGGCGGTGCCCCCTGCCAGGGTCTTGATCTCGGCGAGGGCCTCGTTCATGGCGTCGATGTCGACGCCGGCGTCACGGTAGGAGAGTCCGGGCGGGGCGGGATCTTCGGTCGGCTTGGACACGGTGCTTTCCTCCGGCCGGCGGCGGCCGGCCGGGCGCGACGGAGATGGCGCAGCGGGTTCCAGGACGGACGCGGCGAGTCTCCCACACGCCCCCGGGGCTGTCAAGGCGCGGCGCGCGGCGCCGTTGCCGTGCGGTGGCCGCCCCTGTTATTCTGCCGCCGGAGGCGGATCCTCCGCGGCGTCCCGGGACCGCGCCGCCGCGCCGATTCCGGTCCCCACGGAGAGCGCCATCCCACACGGCCGACCTGACACGCCCACCGGCCGCCCGCTGCTGGCCTGGGGCGCCGCCGCCGCCCTGCTCCTGCTCCTCGCGGTCCACGCGGCCGCCTCCGCCCGCCACAAGACTCCCACCGTGGACGAGTTCGCCCACGTGCCCGCCGGCTACATGGGGCTCACCACCGGCCGCTTCGATCTCTACGGCAAGACGCCTCCCCTGGGGCGCACCCTGTTCAGCCTGCCGCTTCTGGCCTCCCGCCCCACGCTGCCCGACCCGCCGCCCGGCAGCCGCATGGGCGGCTGGTACCCCTGGACCTACGCCACCGGTTTTTTCAACGTCAACGTGCGCGAGCGCGGCGTGGAGTTCGTGGACCGGGTCTACCGCCACGCCCGCTACACCGTCATCAGCTTCACCCTGCTGCTGGGCCTTCTGGTGTTCGCCTGGGCGCGGACCCTCCACGGCGCCACCGGCGGCTTGCTGGCCCTGGCCCTGTTCAGCCTGGACCCCACGGTGCTGGCCCACGGCCGCCTGGCCACGGTGGACATGGCCGCGGCCCTCTTCTTCTTCCTGGCGGTCTGGACCTTCGTCCGCTGGCTGGGCCGGCCGGGGTGGGTCCGGCTGGCCCTGGCCGGGCTGGCCGCCGGGGCCGCCCTGGCCACCAAGTTCACCGCCGTCCTGCTGGCTCCCATCTTCCTGGGACTGGCGGTGGTCCAGATGGTCCGGGCAGGGGCCGGCCGGCGGCGGGAGGCCGCCCGGCGTCTGGCCTCCGGTCTGGCCATCATCGGCCTGCTGACCCTGCTGGTGGTCAACCTGGCCTACGGCTTCGGCGAGAGCTTCCGCACCTGGGGCAGCTACCAGGTGCGCAGCCAGACCCTGTCCCGGCTCCACGCCGGATGGCTGGGGTGGGTGCCGGTGCCGCTGCCGGCCGACTTCGTGCGCGGCCTCGACGCCCAGCAGGTGGACGTGGAGGTGGGGGACTTCCCCAACTACTTCAACGGCCGCTGGTCCCGCCAGGGCTGGTGGTACTACTACCCGGCCGCCTACGCCCTCAAGACGCCGCTGCCGCTGGTGCTCCTGTTGCTGGCGGCCGCCGGGCTGGCCGCCGCCGGGCGGCTGGACCTCCGGGGCCGGCGCCACCTGCACACCCAGGCGGGACTGCCCCCGGGCGCCCCCTTCCGCACCCTCTCCGCCTGGGCGGTGGGGCTGTCGGTGGGCGTGATCCTGTTCGCCGCCTGCTTCCTGAACCGACTGGACATCGGCATCCGCTACATCCTGCCGGTCTTCCCCTTCCTGTTCGTGGGGATGGCCTCCCTGGGGCGGCTGCTGCGCCGGGGGGAGCCAGTGGCGGCGGGGCTGATCCTGGCAGGTCTGCTCACCACCGCCGCCTCCACCCTGTCGGCCTTCCCCCACTACCTGGCCTACTTCAACATCCTGGCCGGCGGGCCGGCGGGCGGCTGGCAGGTGCTCACCAACTCCAACAACGACTGGGGCCAGGACCTCAAGTACCTGCGCCGCGAGCTGCAGGCCCGCGGCGAGGCGTCCATCTACCTGGCCTACTTCGGCCACGCCGAGCCGGGAGCCTACGGCCTGACCTACACCGTGCCGCTGCCGGGAGGCTCGGGGGAGGACGCCCTGAGCCCGGGCCGCGGCCGCTTCCCCTACACCTTCGCCCCGGGGCTGTACGCCATCTCCGCCAACCTGCTGGTGGGCCTCCCCTACCAGGTCATGGACCACGGCCGCTGGGTGCCCGCCGGCGACACCCTGGCCGAGCCCCAGCAGATCTTCGCGTACTTCCGCAAGCGGCCGCCCGAGGCGGTCATCGGCGGCAGCATCCTGCTGTACCGGGTCGAGGGCGCCGGCCCGTGAAGCTGTCGGTCATCGTTCCCATCTACAACGAGCGCACCACCATCCAGGAGGTCCTGGACCGCCTGGCCGCCGTCCCCCTGGACAAGGAGGTCATCGTGGTGGACGACGGCTCCACCGATGGCTCCCGCCAGTACCTGGAGCAGCGTGGCGCCGGGGGGCGGCTGGACGGCGGCGTCCTCAAGGTCATCCTCCACGGGCGCAACCGGGGCAAGGGGGCGGCCATCCGCACCGCCCTGGCCCACGTGGAGGGGGAGGCGGTCATCATCCAGGACGCCGATCTCGAGTACGACCCGGCCGAGATCCCCGCCCTCCTCGCCCCCATCGCGGAGGGACGGGCCGACGTGGTCTACGGCTCGCGCTTCCTGGGCTCCATCGAGGGGATGCGCTGGAGCCACTGGCTGGCCAACAAGATCCTGACCCTGACCGCCAACGTGCTCTATGGCGCCGGGCTCACCGACGAGGCCACCGGCTACAAGCTGTTCCGCCGGGAGGTGCTGGACGCCATGCGGCTCACCTGCGACCGCTTCGAGTTCTGCCCCGAGGTGACCGCCAAGGTGCGCAAGGCCGGGCATGCCATCCACGAGCTGCCCCTGCACTCCTACGTGGCCCGCCACCTGGACAAGAAGATCTCCTGGACCGACGGCTTCGCCGCCTTCTGGGTGCTGGTCCGCGAGCGGTTCCGGCGGTGAGGGCGGCCCGTTTGACACGCGATTTCCGCCGAAACTAGAATGCCGCGCCGCTCACTCCGGAGGAGCCCATGACGGACAAGCCGTTCAAGCCGTACGTGTCGCCCACCGCCAACATGGCCGAGATGACCTTCAAGGCCGTGTTCCTGGGCACCCTGATGGCCGTGGTCCTCGGCGCCGCCAACGCCTACGTGGGGATGAAGGCCGGCCTCACCGTGGCCGCCACGTTCCCGGCGGCGGTGGTGGCCATGGCGGTGCTGCGCATCTTCAAGGGCTCCATCCTGGAGGAGAACCTGGCCCGGACCACCGCCTCGGTGGGCGAGGCCCTGGTGGCCGGCGCCATCTTCACCCTGCCGGCCTTCGTCATCACCGGGGCATGGGACGAGCTGCGCTACTGGCCCGCCACCATGATCATGCTCATCGGCGGCACCCTGGGCGTGCTGTTCGTCATCGTCCTGCGCCGCACCCTGGTGGTGGAATCCGACCTGGCCTTCCCCGAGTCGGTGGCCACCGCCGAGATCGTCAAGGCGGGGCAGGGGGGCCAGACCGGCGCCTCCTTCCTGTTCGGAGGCCTGGGGCTGGCGGCCTTCTGGGAGCTCCTCAAGAACTCCAACGGGCTGGTGACCCTGGCCGACAGCGCCCAGCGCTTCATCCCCTTCAAGGGTTCGGCCATCGCCATGCTGGGGAACAAGATCAACTACCAGGGAGGGATGCTCCTCCAGTCCCCCTCGGCCTCCCCCATCCTGTTCGGCGTGGGGTTCATCGTGGGCACCCGCATCTCGGCGGTGCTGTTCGCCGGGGCGGTGATGGGCTGGCTGTTCCTGGTCCCCCTGGGCCTGTTCTTCAACCCGGACCTGGCCGCCTCCGCCGGCGCCGGCGGCGACATGCTCAACCTGGCCACCGAGGTCTGGTTCCGGCAGGTGCGCCCCCTGGCGGTGGGGACCATGATCGTGGCCGCCTTCTACACCCTCTACAACCTGCGCGGCTCCCTCATCGCGGGCATCAGCAAGGCCTTCCGCCAGTTCGACGTGAGCGGCGGCGGCGCCGCCGATCGCACCCAGGTGGACCTGGATTTCAAGAAGGTCTTCGCGGCCATCGCCCTGCTGGCGGTGCCCATGTTCTTCCTGTACCGGTGGTTCTCCGGCTCGGTGCCGGGCTCCCTGGTGCTGACGGTGGTGATGATCGTCCTGGGGTTCCTGTTCGCCGCGGTGGCCGGCTACCTGGTGGGACTCATCGGCAGCTCCAACAATCCCATCTCGGGCCTGACCCTGAGCGCCCTCCTCATCTCCGCCGTCCTCATGGTCTGGATGGGCGTGGTGGGCGTGGGCGGCGTGGCCGCCGTGCTGGCCATCGCCGGCGTGGTCTGCTGCGCCGCAGGGGTGGCCGGCGACATGATGCAGGACCTCAAGGTGGGCCACATCCTGGGTGGCACGCCGTGGCGCATGCAGGTCTCGGAGATCATCGGCGTCATCGCCGCCGCCGCGGTCCTGGCCCTGCCCCTGCGCTGGATGGACATCGCCTACGGCATCGGCAGCGCCGAGCTTCCGGCCCCCCAGGCCGGCCTCATGGCCATGCTGGCCCAGGGGATCGTGGGGGGCGAGATGGCCTGGCCCCTGGTCATCGTGGGGATGTTCCTGGCGCTGGCCCTGATC
>JBFGDW010000152.1:0-8141 GCA_041580435.1 Candidatus Polarisedimenticolia bacterium
GCTCCGGGCGGCCTTGCCGGTGCCGCCGTAGACCACCAGGCGGTCGGGATCCTCGGCCACCTCCGGATCCAGGTTGTTCATGAGCATGCGCAGGGCAGCCTCCTGCCCCCACCCCTTGCACGACAGGCGCGTGCCCCGGGGGGCGCGCACGGCGCGGGCGCCGGCGGGCCGGCCCAGACCGCTCTCCGATCTTCCTCCAGCAGCCATGATGGTCACTCCGTCGCGGGGCCCGCCTCAGTCCAGTGGGCCGTTGAGCGCCCCGGCCACCGCCTCCTCCAGGGTGCCGTCGGTGATGAGGCCGGCCAGGGCGGCGATGTCCGGCGCCAGGGGGCGATCCTCCTCCAGCGCGGGTACGCGCCGGCGGATGGCCGCGTGTGCGGCGGCGGCGCCGCGTCCCGGCGCCAGGGGCGCCACCATGTCCAGGGCCTGGGCGGCCGCCAGCAGCTCCACCGCCACCACGTTGAGGGCGTTGCCCACCACCTGTGCCGCCTTGCGCGCCGCCCAGGTGGACATGGAGACGTGGTCCTCCTTGTCGGCGGAGGTGGGGATGCTGTCCACGCTGGCGGGGTGGGCCAGGGTCTTGTTCTCGGACACCAGCGCCGCGGCGGTCACCTGGGCCATCATGAGCCCCGAGTGAAGTCCCGGATCCCGGGCCAGGAAGGCGGGCAGCTCGGAAAGGGACGGGTTGACCAGCCGCTCCAGCCGGCGCTCGGAGATGGCCGCCAGGTCCGCCACCACGATGGCCAGCAGGTCCAGGGCGTAGCCGGCCGGGGCGCCGTGGAAGTTGCCGCAGGAGATCATCTCCCCCTCTTCGGCGAACACAAGGGGGTTGTCGGTGCTGGCGTTGGCCTCCACCGTGAGGATCGACGCCACGTGCTCCAGGGCATCGCGGACGGCGCCGTGGACCTGAGGCATGCAGCGCAAGGCGTAGGAGTCCTGCACCCGCCCGCAGTCCCGGTGGGACGCGCCGATGGCCGAGCCCTCGGTGAGGCGCACCAGGTTGGATGCCACCCGGGCCGGGCCGGGATGGGGGCGCGCCGCCTGCACCCGGGGATCAAAGGCCCGCACCGATCCCTTGATGGCCTCCAGGCTCAGGGCCCCGGCGATGTCCGCGGCCCGGGCCAGCCGCCGGGCCCGGATGAGGGCCAGGGCTCCCACGGCGGTGGTCACCTGGGTCCCGTTGATGAGGGACAGCCCCTCCTTGGCCGCCAGCCGCAGCGGTGCCACGCCGGCCTCGGGCAGGACCAGCCCTGCGGGGAGGAGGCTGCCGTCACGCTCCACCTGCCCCTCCCCCATGAGGGCGCGGGCCAGGTGGGCCAGAGGGGCCAGGTCGCCTGAAGCTCCCACCGAGCCCTGGGAAGGGATCACCGGGTGGATGCGGTGGTTGAGCAGGCTCAGCAGCGCCTCCACGGTGCTGGCCCGGATCCCCGAGTGCCCGCGGGCCAGGGCGTTGGCCCTGAGGGCCATGGTGGCCCGTACCTCCTCACGCGGCAGCGGCGGGCCCACGCCGGCGCAGTGGCTGCGCAGGAGGTTGGCCTGCAGCTCCTCCAGCCGGTGGGAGGGAACCCGCACCGTGGCCAGGTGCCCGAAGTCGGTGTTGACGCCGTAGACCGGCGCGTCCCCCGCCGCCATCCGCTCCACCACCGCCCGCGAGGCGTCCATCCGCGCGCGGGCGGCGGGGTCCAGGACGGCGTCGGCGCGGCCGTGGGCGAGCGCATCGATCTGGTCGAGGCTCAGGGAGTGTCCGTCCAGGCGGATGGTGTCTCGGGAGGTGGCGGGCACGGGAGTTCCTCGCCAGCCCGGGGACCGGGCCGGGCTGCGAGTCTACCACGCCGCCGGCGGGCCCGGACGGCGGTGCGTGGACGCAACCGGCTCAGGGCCCTATATTTCGCCGCGAGGGTGGCCCATGCTGGTCCGCTGTCCACAGTGCCGAACCGAGATCCGGCTGACCGAGTTCAGCACGGACGAGCGCGTGGTGCGCTACCTTTGCGCCCGCTGCGCCGAGATCGTGCGCATCGACCTGCTGCTGGACGAGGTCAAGAGCTCCACCGCCTCCTCGTCGTTCCGCCAGGTGCGTCGCCAGCAGGTGGTCCTGGTGGCGGACGACGACACCGCCACGCGCCGGGTGGCGGCGGAGATCCTCTGCGAGGCGGGCCACAAGGTCCTGCTGGCCACCGACGGCGACGAGGCGCTGGAGGTGGTGGAGAGCGATCACCCCGACGTGGTGGTGACTGGCCTCATGACCCGGGGGCTGACGGCTTACGACCTGCTGCGGCGCATGCGCTCCCAGGAGCGGGTGGCGGACACGCCGGTGCTCATCATGAGCAGCGTCAGCAAGCCGGAGATGGTGCGCCGCCTGGTGGAGCTGGGCGCCGCCGGATTCATCGACCGGGAGCGGCTGGTGGAGACGCTGGCGTTCCGGGTGCAGACGGTGCTGGAGGAGCGCGCCGAGCCCGGTGCCGGGGACGATGGGAGCGGCGCCGGGTCCTGAGGGCCCGCGGCCCCTCCACCCGGACGGCGCCTGATGGTCCGCGGTCGCCCGGCAGGGCCGGCCGCCGATGATGTGGTAGAGTCCGCCCGCCTCCCCGGAATCCTCTGTACTCCGCAGCACAGGTCCGTCATGGGAAATGTCATCGTCATCGGCGCCCAGTGGGGCGACGAGGGTAAGGGCAAGATCGTGGACCTGCTCTGCGGGCGGGCCGATGTGGTGGTCCGCTTCCAGGGCGGGCCCAACGCCGGGCACACCGTCTCGGTGGCCGGGCGCAAGACCTTCCTGCACCACGTTCCTTCGGGGATCCTCCACCCGGAGCGTCTCTGCCTCCTGGGGAACGGCATGGTGGTGGATCCGGATCGCTTCCTCAAGGAGGTCGCCGATCTGCAGGCCGCCGGCGTGGAGGTGGACGGCCGGCTGTTTTTGTCCCGGCGCGCCCACCTGATCTTCCCCCACCACCGTGCCCTGGACCAGGCGGCCGAGGAGCAGCCGGAGCACCGCATCGGCACCACGCGGCGCGGGGTGGGCCAGGCCTACATGGCCAAGGCCCTGCGCGTGGGCGTGCGGGGGGTGGACCTGGACGACGACGCCGAGCTCCGGCGCCGGCTCACCCTGGCGCTGCGCCTCCACCATGCCTTCAAGGAGGCGATCCCCGGCCTGCCCCACGTGACCCTGGAGGAGTCGCTGGAGGCGGCCGCCTCCTACCGGCGGCGGCTGGCCCCCTACCTGGACGACACAGGCGGTCGCCTGCAGGACGCCCTGGAGGCCGGGCGCCGGGTGCTGTTCGAGGGGTCCCAGGGGACGCTGCTGGACGTGGATCACGGCACCTACCCGTTCGTCACCTCCTCCAACACCGTGGCCGGCGCCGCCTGCACCGGCGCCGGCGTGGGTCCGGCGCAGATCCAGGCAGCCGTGGGCGTCTACAAGGCCTACGCCACCCGGGTGGGGGAGGGCCCCATGCCGACCGAGGAGACCGGCCAGGTGGGCGAGGGGCTGCGCCAGCGCGGCCGGGAGTTCGGCACCACCACCGGCCGGCCGCGGCGCTGCGGCTGGTTCGACGCCGTGGCCGGGCGCTACGCCGCCCGCGTCAATGGCCTGAGGGTGGCCGCCCTCACCCTGCTGGACGTGCTGGACGCCTCTTCCGAGATCCAAGTGGCCGTGGCCTACGACACCCCCTCCGGCCGGATCGATCGCTTCCCCTCCTCGCCGGCGGCCCTGAGTGCCGCCCGGCCCGTGTACGAGACGCTCCCCGGCTGGGAGCAGGACACCTCCGGCTGCCGCGCCTGGGACGACCTGCCGGCCCGGGCCCGGGATTTCGTGGAGCGCCTGGAGACGCTGCTGGGCGTGCGCTTCGTGCTCATCTCGGTGGGCGCCGACCGGGACCAGACCATCGAGCGGGAGGCCGGGGCCCTGGACGCCCTCTTCAGCTGACGCCTGCCTCCCGCCGGCGCCGGGCCGGCGGCGCCTCGTCCAGGAACCCGAGGTCCTCCACCGTCAGGGTCACGGCGCCGAAATCCTCCTCCACGCGCCCTGACAGCAGGTACGGGCGGGTGTGGGTGAGGCGGCGGCAGAAGCGCCGGTAGGCGTCGGGGAAGAAGGTCGTCTCGTAGAGGGCGGTGGTGTCCTCGAAGGAGACGAACTCCATGGGCTCGTCGCTCCGGGTGTCCACCACCTTGCCGGTGACGTACCAGCCCACGGTGAGGACCCGGCGCCCCACGTGCCGGTGCAGATCGCGGCCGTCCACCACGCGCAGCCGGGACAGGGGCCGGCGGTAGAGGGTGAGGGGGTGGCGGGAGGCCAGGAAGCCCAGGGCCTCCACCTCGTGGCGCAGGACGGTGAGCCGGTCCTGTGGGGGCGCGTCGGGGATGGGATCCAGGGGCGGCGCGTCGAACAGGGGGAGGAGGGGCGCGCCGGGATCGCCCCCGGTGGAGCCCGGCCGCCGGCCTCTTCCCGCCGCGCCGCGCTGGCGTGCCCCGGCGCCGCGCCGGCCCCGGCGAGCCTCCTCCCACTCCAGGGCGCGCCAGGTGAGCTGCGGCCGGGTGCGGCCGCCGGCCATGGCGTCGCAGGCGCCGGCGCGGATGAGCAGGCGCAGATCCGCCGGGTCCAGGTCGACCCGGCGCAGGAGGTCCTCGAAGGAGCGGTAGGGGCCCCGCTCCCGTCCCGCCACCAGGGCGTCACGGGCCGCCGCCGACAGCCCGCGGATCTGCATGAGGCCGATGCGCACGCGGCGGTCCCGGCCGGTGTAGGCGATCTCGCTGGCGTTGACGTCGGGCAGATCCACCGCCAGCCCCATGCGCCGGCACTCGGAGACATAGGCGAAGGGGGCGTAGTACCCCCCCTGGTTGGACAGGACGGCGGCCATGAACTCGGCCGGGTGATGAGCCCGGAGGTAGGCGGACTTGAACGACACCAGGGCGTAGGAGGCGGAGTGGGGCTTGCAGAAGGAGTAGCCGGCGAAGGAGAGGATCATCTTCCAGACGGCGTCGATGACCGCCGGGGCGAACCCCCGGGCGGCGGCCCCCTCGGCGAAGCGCCGCCGCTGGTGGCGCAGGCGGCGCATCTTGTCCTTCCGGGAAAGGACCTTGCGCAGGCCGTCGGCGGCGGCGGCGTCGAAGCCGGCCATGGCGATGGCCACCCGGGCCACGTCCTCCTGGTAGACCATGATGCCGTAGGTGTCCGGCATGAGCTCCTGGAGCAGGGGGTGGATGGGCCGGTAGCCGCCGCCATGGAGCCGGCGGACGTACTCCCGGATGTAAGCGTTGGCCGCCGGCCGGATGATGGAGGAGTGGATCACCAGGTGCTCGAAGTCTCCCCGGCCGGTCTTGTGCTGCAGCTGGCGCATGGCCGGTGACTCCACGTAGAAGACCCCCACCGTGTCGCCCCGGGACAGGGCGTCCAGGGTGCGCCGGTCCTCCAGGGGATGGAAGCCGGCGTAGGGGATGGACACCCCGGTGTGGCGCTCCACGGCGGCCAGAGCGTCCCGGATCACGGCCAGGGAACGGTTCCCCAGCAGGTCGATCTTCACCAGGCCGGCGTCCTCGGCGTCGTCCTTGTCCCACTGGATGATGTTCACCCCCTTGGCCGACGGCTGCATGGGGACGTGGTCGGCCATGGCGCCGGGCACGATGACCACGCCGCCGGGGTGCACCGACAGGTGACGGGGGATCCCCTCCAGGCGGCCCGCCCACGCCAGGATCTCCGGCCACGGGCGGCCCAGGCGCAGGTCCTCGAAGAGAGGGTGGCGGCGCACCATCTCGGCCACGGGCAGGCTCTGCCAGGCCCGGGCCAGGCGGCGGTTGACGGCGGCGATCTCGTCGGCGGCCAGCCCGAACACCTTGGCGGTCTCCCGCACCGCCGCCCGGCCCCGGAAGCAGATGCGGGTGCAGACCATGGCGGCGCGCTCGCGCCCGTAGCGGGCGAACACCGACGCCAGCACCTCGTCGCGCTCGTCCCAGGCGAAGTCCACGTCGATGTCCGGCGGGTCCACCCGGCCCTCGTTGAGAAAGCGCTCGAAGAAGAGATCGTGGCGCACCGGATCCACGTGGGTGATCCCCAGGGCGTAGGAGATGAGGCTGGCGGCGGCCGAGCCGCGGCCGCAGGTGCGCGGCCAGCGGGAGACGATGTCGTGGACCACCAGGAAGTAGGTGGCGAACCCCTTGCGGGCCACCAGGGCCAGCTCCCGCTCCAGGCGGGCGCGGTGGGCCGCCTCCACCCGGCGGTAGCGGCGGGCCATCCCCGCCTCGCACAGCCGGCGCAGCTCGGCCAGGGCCGCCGGAGGATCCAGGCCGCGGAAGGCGGGGAAGACGGTGCCGCGCCACGGTGGCCGGGGGAGGGCACAGGCCTCGGCCACGCGGCGGCTGCGGGCCACCGCCTCCGGGCAGTCCACGAAGGCGCGGGCGATCTCGGCGGCCGGCATGAGCCACGCCAGGGGGGAGGCCACCTCCCGCCCCGGGAGGCGGGAGAGGCGCGTGTTGAGATCGATGGCGCGTAGCAGGCGGTGCAGCGGGTGGCCACCTGGATCGGCGCACAGGACCCGGGGGGCCACCACCGGGGGCAGGCCGCTGCGGCGGGCGAAGGCCAGCAGCCCCTGGCGCGGGCCGCCCCGGTCCAGGGCCACCAGCAGGCCGGCGGTGCCGGTCTCCCGGGCCAGCCGCTCCAGCAGCCCCGGTTCATCGGCCAGCACCAGCAGACCCCGGCGGTCCTCAAGCAGGGCCTGCAAGATGGAGAAGCCGCCGCCGGCGTGGCGCGCGGTGATGAGGTGACACAGGCGCCGCCAGCCGGCATCGTCCTGGACCAGCAGCGTCACCGGCGGCTCGCCGGCCGAGGTCAGCTCGGCGCCCAGGATGGGGGCCAGCCCGGCGGCGCGGGCCTCCTCCCAGAAGGCCACGGCCCCGGCGACGCTGTCGGTATCGGTGAGGGCCAGGGCGGGCAGGCCGCGGGCGGCGGCGGCGCGGCAGAGGCTGGCGATGCTGTCGGTGCCGCGCAGCAGGGAGTGGTGGGAATGGACCCGGAGCGGCACATACATGGTGGTGCTCAGAATGTGGATCGCCGGGCCGGATGCCGAAAATGGCTGAAAACAGTAGTCTTGTCGCCATGCCGCGGCCCTTCCACACTCTGCGCACCACCATGAAGGCGGAGCTGGCGCTGCTGGGGGTGGCGGCCATCTGGGGCGCCACCTTCCCGGTCATGAAGGCCGCCCTGGCCGACGCCAGCCCCCTGGCCTACCTGGTGGCGCGCTTTGCCCTGGCGGCGGTGCTGGCCGCCCCCCTCTGGCCGGTGCTGCGCGGGGGGATGAGCCGCCGCGAGCTGGGCGCGGGGCTGGTCCTGGGCGGGATCATCGCCGCCTCGTTCGCGGCCCAGACCATCGGCCTGACGCGGATCGGCCCGGCGCGCTCGGCCTTCCTGACCTCCCTGTACGTGGCCTTCGTGCCGCTGCTGTCGGTGCCGCTGCTGGGCCGGGTGCCGCGACCGGCGTCGCTGGCGGGCACGGCCTGCGCCCTGGCGGGCCTGGGGCTCATGACCTGGGAGGGAGGTGGCTTCCGGTGGGCGCTGGGCGACCTCCTGACGGTGGCCTGCGCCGCCGGCTTCGCCCTGCACATCATCGGCGTGGGGGTCTTCACCGCCCGCTACGACTACCGGCGGCTGTTCCTGCTGCAGATCGGCGCCGCCGCCCTGCTGCTGGTGCCGGCCCTTCCCCTGGAGCCGCTGCGCTGGAGTCTCACGCCGCGCCTGGCCCTGGCCCTGCTGGCCACGGCGGGCCTCGCCACCACCCTGACCTTCTACGTCCAGAACCGGGTGCAGCGCCGCACGTCCCCCACCCGCACCGCCATCATCTTTGCCACCGAGCCGGTGTTCGCGGCGGTGTTCACCGCGCTTTTCTGGCCCGGCGGCACCGGCCTGGGCGGCGCCGATCTCCTGGGCGCCGGGCTCATCCTGGCCGGCCTGGTGGTGGCAGAGCTGGGCCCGGCCCCTCACGGGGCCGCCTCCGGCCCGGACGCCGGCGCGAGCCGGCGCACCGCCGACTCGCCGTAGCGGCTCCGGATGCCGTCCAGGGCCGCGGCCAGCGCCGGCTCCCGGACGTCGCCGGCGGCGGGGAACAGGGGAAGCTGGCGGGCCGCCGGCTGCAGCCCCTCCAGGGTCAGCCCCAGCC
>JBFGDW010000153.1:0-8073 GCA_041580435.1 Candidatus Polarisedimenticolia bacterium
ACGACGGCGTCCACCATCCCCCGGGCCCGGGCCTTGCCCGCGTCCAGGGTGCGGCCGGTGGCCATGATCTCCACGGCCGGGCCCAGGCCCACCCGCCGGGGCAGGCGCTGGCTCCCCCCCCACGCCGGCAGGATCCCCAGGCGGACTTCGGGCAGGGCCAGGCGGGCGTCCTCGGCGGCCACGATCCGGTCGCAGGCCAGGGCCCACTCCATGCCGCCCCCCAGGCAGGTGCCGCGCACCGCGGCCACGGTGGCGCAGGGCAGGCCCGCCAGCCGGGCGAAGATCTCCTGGCCACGGCGGCTCCCCTCAAGCGCCTCCTGGCGGCTGGACAGGGCGGCGATGAGGGCCACGTCGGCGCCGACGCAGAAGTGGTCCTTGCCGGTGGTGAACACCACCCCCAGCTCCGGCGGCGAGGCCTCCAGGCGCCCCAGGACCTGGTCCAGCGCCTCCAGGACGTCACGGGTGATCTTGTTGACCTTGGAGCCGGGGAGGTCGAACACCACCACGGCGACGCCGCCGTCGGCCCCCTCCAGGCGGACCGGCACCGGCTAGACCCGGACCACGGTGGGGGTGGCGTGACCCTGGTAGAGCGCGTCGATCTCCTGGGCGAAGTGCTTCTCGATGATGCGGCGCTTGAGCTTGAGGGTGGGGGTGAGCTCGTCCTGCTCCTGGCTGAACTCCCGCTCCAGCAGGGCGAAGGCGCGGATCTGCTCGTGGTGGGCGAACCCCTCGGTGGCCTGCGCGATCTCCGCCTGCACCGCCTGGCGGACGGCGGGGTGCTTGAGCTGCTCGGCCAGGGGCAGCCCCTCCACCCCCAGCTCCCCCGCCCTCCGGGCCAGCACGGCGAAGTCGGGCACCAGCAGGGCGGCCAGGTACGGGCGCCGGTCCCCCAGCACCGCCGCCTGGCCGATGAGGGGCATCCCCTTGAGGGCGTTTTCCAGGGGCTGTGGGGCCACGTTCTTCCCCTGGGCGGTCACCAGGATCTCCTTCTTGCGGTCGGTGATGGACAGGTAGCCGTGCGGATCCAGCTGCCCCACGTCGCCGGTGTGGAACCAGCCGTCGGCGTCCATGACCTCGGCGGTGCGCTCCGGGGCCCGCCAGTACCCCTTCATCACGTGGGGGCCGCGGGTGAGGATCTCGCCGTCGGCGGCGATGCGCACCTCCACGCCGGGGATGGGCGGCCCCACCGTCCCCGGCCGGGGCGCGCCGATGCGGTTGGTGGCGATGACCGGGGAGGTCTCGGTGAGCCCGTACCCCTCCAGCACCCGGATCCCGACCGCCAGGAAGAACTCGGCCAGATCGGCGGACAGCGGTGCGCCGCCCGAGATGGTGAAGCGCACCCGGCCGCCCAGGCCGCGGCGGATCTTGCGGAACACCAGGCGGTCGGCGGCCAGGCGCTGGAGCGCCAGCCAGGGACCAACCCCCTGCCCGGCCAGGCGCCGGCGCAGGGCGCGGATACCGGTCTGGACGGCCCAGTCGAACAGGCGGCGGCGGGAGGCCGGGACCCGGCCCAGGATGCCGGCGTACATCTTCTCGTACAGGCGCGGGACCGCGGCGAACACCGTGGGGCGGTAGCGGCTGAAAGACTCGGCCACCAGGTGGAAGCCCGGCAGGTGAATGAGGCCGCACCCCGAGTAGAGGTAGCAGTAGTCCACCGTGCGCTCGAAGACGTGGCACAAAGGCAGGAACGACAGGGCCACGTCCTCGGGCTGGAAGTCGAAGACGCTGCAGCACGACGACACGTTGCTGGCGAAGTTGGAGTGGGTGAGCATCACCCCCTTGGGGTCGCCGGTGGTGCCCGAGGTGTAGATGATGCTGGCCAGATCGCCGGGGCCGACGGCGTCGCGCACCGCCCGGTAGCTGCCCGGGTGGGCCTCGCCGTGGGCGCGCCCCTCGTCCATGAGGCGGGCCAGGGGCAGGATGGCCGGATCCGGCGCCGGGGGATCGTCGAAGGCGGCCACCGTCTTGAGATCCGGCGCCTGGCCCCGTGCCTCCATGAGGGCGGCGGTGAGCTGCGGCGTGGAGACCAGGGCCGCCCGGGCCCCCGAGTGGCCCAGGATGTAGCCGATCTGGCGCGGCGTGAGCCCCGGGTGGATGGGGACGCTGGCGGCCCCCGCCGCCAGGATGGCGAAGTCCGACACCAGCCACTCCCAGCGGTTCTCCGACAGGAGCGCCACCCGGTCCCCCGGCCGCACGCCCCGGGCCTGCAGCCCCAGGGACAGGGCGCGGATGCGCTCGGCCAGCTCGGCGGTGGAGAGCCAGGAGAGGCTGCCGTCGGGGTTGACCGAGCCCACCGCCCGGTCCTTGGGGTGGCTCGTGAGGTAGGCGTGGAGCAGGCGGGTGAGGGTGTCGGTCGCCGGCTTCACGAGGCGCCGTCCGTTTCCCGGCGGATGCCGTAGGCGTCCAGCTTCTTGTAGAGGTTGGAGCGGGGCGTGCCGATGGCCCGGGCGGTGGCCGACACGTTCCAGTCGTTTTCACGCAGCTTGCTCACCAGGAAGGCGCGCTCGGCGGCATCCCGGAACTCCTTGAGGGAGGCGGCCTCGGGCGCCACCGCCTGCACCCTGGCGGCGGGGTCGGGGGGCGCGGCGGCCGGTGCAGCTCCCGCGCCGAGCACCGCCTCCACCTGGGCGGCGTCCAGCCGCTGGCCGTCACCCATGATGAGCAGCCTCTCCACCGTGTTGCGCAGCTGGCGCACGTTGCCGGTCCAGTCGTGGGCCGTGAGGGCGGCCTCGGCCCCCGGGTCCAGGTCGGGGGGCCGGCGCCCGTTCTGCTCGCACCAGCGGGCGATGAAGTGGCGCGCCAGCAGGGGGATGTCCTCCCGGCGCTCCCGCAGGGGCGGCACGGGAATGGGGATGACGTTGAGGCGGAAGTACAGGTCCTCCCGAAAGCGGCCGGCGGCGATCTCGTCGGTGAGGGGCTTGTTGGTGGCGGCCAGCACCCGCACGTCCACCCTGAGCGAGCGGCCGGCTCCCACCGGCTCGACCTCGCCGTCCTGGAGCACCCTGAGGACCTTGGACTGGGTCTTGTGGGACATGTCCGCCACCTCGTCCAGGAAGATGGTGCCGCCGTCGGCCTGCACGAACTTCCCCTTCTGCTTGCGGACGGCGCCGGTGAACGCCCCCTTCTCGTGGCCGAACAGCTCGCTCTCGATGAGCTCCTCGGGGATGGCGGCGCAGTTGACCCGGACGAACTCCCGGTCGGCGCGCCGGCTGGCCCGGTGGACGGCCATGGCCACCAGCTCCTTGCCGGTGCCGCTCTCGCCGGTGATGAGGACCGTGGCGGTGGTGGGCGCGGCCTTGCGGATGGCCTCCCGCACCCGCTCCAGGGCCGGGCTGTCCCCCACCAGCTCCCGCTCCCGCCCCGACAGCTCCTCCACCTGCTCCTCCAGGCGGCGGCGGCGCAGGGCGTTGCGGGCGGCCACCATGACCTTCTCCTGGCCCAGGGGCTTCTCGATGAAGTCGAAGGCCCCCAGCTTGGTGGCCTCCACCGCCGTGGCGATGGTGCCGTGGCCGGAGATGACGATGACCGGGGCGGCGCTGCCGGCCTCCTGGAGGTGGCGCAGCACCTCCAGGCCGTCCATGTGGGGCATCTTCACATCGAGAAAGATAAGGTCGGGACGGACCGCGCGCACCTGGTCCAGTCCCTCACGGCCCGAAGCGGCCTCCGCCACCTGGTACCCCTCGTACTCCAGGACCATGCGCAGGGAATCCCGCACTCCTGGCTCGTCGTCGATGATGAGGACCTGGGCGGCCACCTGGGGATTATAGGTGAAGAAAAACGCCGGCGCATGGCCGGCGCCGGCAGCGCTCAGTCGGCTGCGTCCCCCAGGCGGAAGGTCACGAAGTTGCGGGACTCGCCGGCCTGCACGTAGAAGTTGAGCAGGCCGCCGGGCCCCACCCCCTCCACCGCGTTCATGTACTCCCGCACCGAGGTGACCGGCTTGCGGTTCACCTCCAGGATGACCATGCCCGGGCGCAGCCCCTTCTCGTAGGCCTCGCCCCGCACCGACACGTCGGCCACCACCACGCCGTTGACGTCGCGCGGCACGTTGAAGGTCCGGCGGGTCTCGGCGGTGAGATCCTCCACCCGGACGCCGATCTGGTGGACGATGGGGCTCTGCTGCGGCTCGCTCCCCTCGGGCCGGCTGGCGGAGGTCTCCTGGTAGAGGATCTCCTCCCGGTCCTGGAGGCGGACGTCGGCGTTCATCTTGCGCCCCTGGCGCAGCAGGGTGAGCTGGATCACCTCGCCGGGCCGGTGGGACGAGATGCGGGAGATGAGCTCGTTGGAGCTGCCCAGCGTGTCGCCGTTGATGGCGATGATGGCGTCGCCGGGCTTGACGCCGGCCCTGGCGGCCGGCTGGTCCGGCGTGACGTCCTGGACCAGGGCGCCGGTGACCCCCTTGAGGCCCCAGTACTCGCGCTCATCGGGGTCCAGCAGGCTGATGTCCTGGATGGTGACGCCGATGGCCCCCCGGGCCACGCGCCCCGACTCACGCAGCTGCGGCACCACGGTCTTGGCCATGTTGATGGGGATGGCGAAGCCGATCCCCTGCCCCATGCGGGACACGGCGGTGTTGATCCCCACCACCTCGCCCCTCAGGTTCAGGAGCGGGCCGCCCGAGTTGCCCACGTTGATGGCCGCGTCGGTCTGGATGTAGTTGTCCAGGCTGGGATCCCGGGAGAGTCCATCCAGGCGGCGCCCCTTGGCCGACACCACCCCCGCGGTGACGCTGTCCTCGTAGAAGAAGGGGTTGCCGATGGCCATGACCCACTCCCCCACCCTGAGGGCGCCCGAGTCGCCCAGGGGGAGGTAGGGCAGCTCCTGGTCCGGCTCGATCTTGACCAGGGCGATGTCGGTGGCCGGATCGGTGCCGATGACCTTCCCCTCGAACTCCTTGTCCCGGGGCTCGCGGTTGACGCGCACCCGCACGATGTCGGCCTTCTCCACCACGTGGTAGTTGGTGAGGACGTAGCCGTCGGGGGTGATGATGAAGCCGGTGCCACCGCTCTCCTCGCGGCGGGGCTGGCCCGGGCGCTGTCCCTGGGGGCCATCCGGCTGACCAAAGAACCACTGGAAGGGATCCTGGAACAGGCGGCCTCCCGGCCGGCTCTGCTCGTCGTTGAACTTGGTGGCGCTGATGCTCACCACCGCCGGCGAGACCCGCTCGTAGATGTCGGCGAAATCCGGGAGGGTGACGGTGGGCACCTCAGGCTGGCGCTCGAGCTGGTAGAAGGCCGGCTCGGCGCTGCTGGTGGCGGCCGGGCGGGCCGGGTGCCCCGTGGCCGCCTGGGGCGCCAGGGTGTAGAAGGCCGGCGTGGCGGGGTCACCCATGGTGGTGCCGGCCACGTAGCCGAAAGCCACCGCGCCGCAGGCCACGGCGGCCAGGAGCAGGGTCTGGACGGTTCGCTTGGTGGTCATGATCTCATTGCCTCGCATGGATCTCAGGATTCCGTTGGTTTCAGGATGTCACACGGGGATCATAGCAACCTGCATGCCCGGTGTCAGATTCCCCATCGCGTCATTCTGACGCGGCAGGAGGGATCTCCTCACCCTGCTCCTTGTACTCCTCCAGCTTGCGCTGCAGCGTTCTCCGCCCGATCCCCAGCACCCGGGCGGCCCGGGTCCGGTTCTGCCCCTGCTCCTCCAGGGTGCGCAGGATGTGCCGCTTCTCCAGCTCGGCCATGGACAGCCCTGGCTCGTAGGGGACGGCGGGGGCCTCCTTGCCCTGGGCCGCGCCCGCCGCCTCCGCGGGGGTGGAGGGCGGCGCCGGCGGGGCCGGCTCGCCGCCGTATTCCCGGGGCAGGGACTCCAGCCCCAGCACCTCCCCCTGGCTCAGCACCACCACGCTCTCCAGCAGGTTGCGCAGCTCGCGCACGTTGCCGGGCCAGCGCTGGCGGGAGAGCGCCTCCAGCGCCTCCGGAGCCAGGCGCAGGCCCGGGCGGCCGTACTCCTCCCCCAGGCGGGCCAGGAAGTGGGACGCCAGCACCGGGATGTCCTCGGGCCGGGAGCGCAGCGGCGGGAGCTCCAGGGTGACCACCTTGAGGCGGTAGTAGAGATCGGCCCGGAAGGCCTCCTCCTTCACCCGCCGCTCCAGGTCGGCGTTGGTGGCGGCCACGATGCGCACGTCCACTTCCACCGTGTCCACGCCGCCCACGCGCATGAACGCCTTCTCCTCCAGGACGCGCAGGAGCTTGGCCTGCATCTCCAGCGGGAGCTCGCCGATCTCGTCCAGGAACAGGGTGCCGCCGCTGGCCAGCTCGAACTTCCCCGGCTTGCGCGAAGTGGCGCCGGTGAAGGCGCCACGCTCGTGGCCGAAGAGCTCCGACTCCAGGATGTCCTTGGGGATGGCGGCGCAGTTGATGGGCAGGAAGGGGCGCTGGGCCCGCCGTGACTCGTCGTGCACGGCGCGGGCGATGAGCTCCTTGCCGGTGCCCGACTCGCCGATGATCAGGACGCTGGACGGGGTCGGCGCCAGCTGGCGGATCTTCTGCCGGATCTCCTCCAGGGCCGGACTCCCGCCGATGATGGCGTCCAGCCCGCGGCCGGTCTCCACCTGCCGGCGCAGGCGGCGGTTCTCGTCGGCCAGCTGGCGGTTCTCCCGGGCCAGCCGGCTGCCCTCCAGCGCCTTCTCCACCTTGGCGTGGATCTCCGGCAGGCTGAGGGGCTTGGTCAGGTAGTCCCGGGCCCCCAGCCCCATGGCCTCCACCGCCGTCTCGATGGTGCCGAAGGCGGTGATGAGGATCACGGGCAGCTCCGGCGACAGGGCCTTGACCCGCCGCAGCACCTCCAGGCCGTCCATCTCCGGCATCTTGAGGTCGGTGATGACCAGGTCGTACTCCTCGCCCGCCTCCAGCCGGGCCAGGGCTGGAGGCCCGGCATCGTGGGCATCCACCTCGCACCCCTGCTTCTGCAGCGCCCGCCGCAGGGCGGTGCGGCCGGAGGCGTCGTCGTCGATGAGCAGGACGCGGGCGCCGTTCACGAGGCCGCCCGCGCGCCGCCCCGGGGTGAGACCGGGAAGGTCAGGGTGAAGCGGGTGCCTGAGCCGGGGGCGCTCTCCACCTCGATGCGACCGCCGTGCCCCTCCACCACCCGCTGGGCAATGGGCAGCCCCAGGCCGGTGCCACCAGGCTTGGAGGAGTAGAACACCTGAAAGATGTGCGGGAGCCGGTCCGGCGGGATGCCGGGGCCGTCGTCCTCCACCGTGAGGCGCACCTCGCCGGTGCTGTTGACGGCGCTGGCCACGCGCACGGTGCCGCCGCCGTTCCCCTCCACGGCGGCCACGGCGTTGCGCACCACGTTGAGGATGGCCTGGCGGATCTGCTTGCTGTCCAGGTCCACGATGGGCAGATCCGGGCGCAGGTCCAGCTCGGTGCGCACGCGGCGCTGCTCGGCATCGGCCTTCAGGAAGTTCACCGTCTCCTCCGCGATCTCGTTGAGGTCGGCCGGCTTCAGCTCCAGCCGGCCGGGACGAGCGTAGCTCAGAAACTCGGTCACCAGCCCGCCGAGGCGGTCCACCTCGGCCTGGGTCTCCTTGAGCAGGTCCCGGGCCTCGCCGTCACCGCCCCCGTCCGGCAGGCCCGACTCCAGCATCTGGAGGTTCAGCTTCATGGCCGACAGGGGGTTGCGGATCTCGTGGGCCAGTCCCGCGGCCAGCGTTCCCACGTAGGCCAGGCGGTCGGCCATCTGGCTCTCCGACTCCAGCCGCCGGGTCTTGTTGAAAAGCTTCACCACGAACAGGTAGGCCACCACGATGAGAATGAGACTGATCCCCGCGCCGATGAGGATCTTGACCGTGAGGTCCCGGCGCAGCGTCTCGATCTCCCGCTGCAGCTCGTCCGGGGACATCTGGACCTGGACGAACCCCTCCCCGCCGGAGACCGGCACCCGGATGTTGTAGACGTTGCGGGAGCGCCGGAAGCGGTCCACGTCCCCCGGGCCGCGGGGACCCAGCTCCACCACCGGGACGGGGATCCCCAGCCGGTCCAGGAGGAGGCGGCCCGACTCCTGCTCGGGGAGCGTTGGCGGGGCATCCGGCTCCGGGGGCCCGGGCAGCTCGCGCACCAGCGGGCCGCC
>JBFGDW010000154.1:0-8063 GCA_041580435.1 Candidatus Polarisedimenticolia bacterium
ACGAGGTCCCGGTGGCCGACGGCCCGCCGGCGACGGGCGGCGCCTAGGGCTTGACGTCGGTGCGGCGCAGGCCGTTGACGTTGGCCGGTGGCGTGGTGTCGGGCGCGCCGCTGCAGCCGCTGGTGTTGTAGGCGCACTGCCCGGTGCAGGCCAGGGTGCCGCTCCCCAGCCCCAGGGAGGCGCAGGTGGCCCCGCCCAGGTCGGCGCCGTCGCAGGCTTCGCTCCCCTCCCGCACGCCGTTGCCGCACACCGGCCCGGCGCTGGAGGACTGGATGGCGCCGATGTCCATGACCGCCCCGGGCCCGGAGCAGTCCACCTGCTGGCCGGCCAGGTCCACCCACACCGTGTCTTGGGTGCCGTTCCAATCGTAGTCCATCCCCGCCAGTCCGTCGCCGTCGGGGTCACAGCTGCCCGTCCCGTCCAGGGGGCCCGCCGCCCGGGCGCGGTAGTTGGCCAGGCCGCCGTGGTACCCGGGATTGCCCGGGCTGTAGCTGCCTGGATCAAACCATGCCGTGCGGGAGGCGCTGCTGGTGCTCTGGGCGTTGGGACCCCGCACGATGGTGCCCGCGCCCGAGAGGGTGAGATCGGTCATGCGCAGGTAGGCGTTGTTGCGCTCCACCAGGATCTCGCCGGGCTGGCCAATGCAGACGTCACCCAGGGAGACATCCATGTCGAAGGTGTTGTTCACCAGGTAGCGGCGCCAGCTGGCGGTGCCGCCATTGGCGCTGCCGCCGCCGTCGCAGAACCCCTGCCAGAACCGGCTCATCTTCTGGGAGATGGCCGGGTCGTGGCGGAAGAGGTTGCCGTAGACCCACAGCTCGCCCGTGCCGCTCGCCTCGGCATCGCCGAAGGACTGGAGATCCATGAAGTAGCCCCGGGTGGTGCCCATGTGCTTGATGATGAACTCGTTGTTCCGGATCCGGTGCTGCTGCGGGTTGGCGCCGATGTTCTTGTAGTACCCCACGGCGATGCTGCGCACCCGGGTCTTGCCGGTGGGATCGACGTAGGTGGGGACCTTGGACGGATCCACGTCCACCACCACCCGGTTGCCGTGGAAGTCCACCTCGCAGCCGCACGGGAAGTTGGGGGAGCAGTCGAAGTTGAGGAGCCGGGCGTTGTTCTGCACCAGGAACGAATCCCGGATCACGGTGGGCGACGTGCAGCCGGAGTTGACGTGGTCGTTGAAGGCCGCCCAGTGGGTCTCGGTGTACCCCTCGTTCTCCTGCCGATCGGGCGAGATGTCGTCCAGGCCATAGGTGAAGTCGTTGCCGTGGAGGTAGATGTGCTCCACGGCCAGACCGTCGGTGCTGCCGTCGCCGCCGTTGAGGTCGATGGTGGCCGTCTTGGGCCGGGAGCCGTTCTGGCCGCCGTTGCCGCCGTTGTAGCGCGTGAACACCAGGTCTCTGAGGCGCAGGTGGTGCACCTCGCGCTGGTTGTAGGCGAACTGGCCCACGTTCCGGTCGGGGATGCCGTCGGCGTCCGAGTCGATGCGCACGTAGGTCGTCCCGGACTCGGGGGTGGCGCGGCAGTAGTGGCGGCCGTAGGTGGGCCCGCCGCAGCCGATGATGACGCCGTAGAAGGCGTCGCCGGTGCAGCTGCCCCCACTGCAGGCGGTGATATCGAAGGCGCCGTTGCCATTGCTGTCGCCGCTGAGGATGGCGGGGTAGGCTCCATCGGCCGGGTTCTTGTCCCCGTTGGGATCCCACGAGTCCACGACCCCGTTCATGACCGCACCCCGCAGGTAGCCCGGCTGGCTGGCGGTGCCATACCCCGTGCCGTCCAGGTTGGGTCCGTCACCAAAGGCCACCACCGAGGCCTGGAAGCAGTCGAACTTGTCGCAGGCGCCCAGGGTGCCGTTGAGGCCCGCGGCGGAGTGGTTGGCGCAGTTCTCGTCGCAGACCGCGCCAGCCCGGCGGTAGGTCCCGGCGTGGACCTCGCAGGAGTCGGACTTGGCCATGTTCCAGACGCAGGCCTGGGGGTGCCCGTAGACCGGCTCGGGAACACCGTCCCCGTCCACGTCGGCCACCACGCCGCTGGTCACCGCCCCCACGGCGCCTCCAGGGTCCGCGAGGCACTGGGCGGCGGTCACCCGGCCTGAAGCGGTGCCGATGATCTTCCCGTTGCGGGCGCCGCTGCTCTGGCAGAACTGGAGTGGGTCGGTGTTGCCGGTCCCCTTGGCGTTGTGGGCCGGGTTGGGGCAGTCGTTCAGGGCGCCGTCCCCGTCGGTGTCCAGGTAGACGTGCCGGTCCGCGGCCCCCGCCCCGGAGGCCAGGACGAGGGACACCGTCAGGATGGCCGCCGACGGCCATCGCCCGCGTCCGCTGCTCAGGTGCCTGCGCATGCCCATTCCTGCCCGGCTGCAAGGGCCGTGCCCCGCCCTTATCCGCCCCAGGGCGCCATTTTCCAGCCGCGGGCCGGCCACCGCAACCAGTTTGGCCGCCCCCATGACCAGACCGTCATCGGGGAGGCGGGGCGGACGGGACTGAATCTAGGTCGCGGAGGCGGCGTGGTCGAGGACCGGCTCCCCGGCCCCGGCCAGGAAGCCGGCCAGGTCGTCAAGGCGGGTTTCCGCGTCCTTTTCCCCCAGCTCCAGCAGGCGGCTGATGTAGTCGGGCTGGAACATGATGAGGCTGAGCAGGTCGTTGGAGCGCGTCTCCCGGGTGCCGAGCCCCCGGGTCAGGAACCGGAAGCCCCAGGGAAGGGTGACCTCGTAGTCGTTGGCCAGGCGTCCCAGGTCCACCGAGGGGCGGATGATGAGGAGCTTGACCTCCCGCATCCCCACCCGGCGCTCCGGCGGCAGTTCCCGCACCAGACGGTTGATGCGCTCGGTGCGCAGGGCATCGTTGTCCAGCATGTCCAGGAACAGGGCATTGAGGAGCACGCCGGCCACCTGGGCGATGGGGGGGTAGCCGTCGATGCTGGGCTCGGCGGCCTCCCGGTTGCTGCGGGCGTAGCGGGTGGAGATGGCCAGGATGCGCCCGGCTCCCAGGTGCACCGCCGGCGAGAAGGGAGCGGTCAGGCGCACGCCCCCGTCTCCGTACCAGGCGCCGTCCACCTGGATCGCCGGGAAGATCAGCGGCAGCGCTGCCGAGGCCATGACGTGCTCCAGGCTGATCTCTCCCAGGACGCCGGTGCGGTGGGCCCGCTCCCAGCTCTGGATCTCGCTGCCGTTACGCCCCTGCAGCCAGGTGACCGATCGTCCCGTGGAGTAGCTGGAGGCGGTGATGGCCAGGGCGCGCAGGAATCCCTCGTCCAGGCTGCGCTGGATACCAGGCAGGGAGCCGTCCGGCTCGGCGGAAAGCTCCTCGGCCAAAAACTGCCGCAGCGGCGAGGTATCCACCAGCCCCCGTGGAGCCGGCGGCGCCGGGTGGCCGCCGGAGCCCAGCCGCAGCCCCCAGCGGACCGCCCGGCTGAACAGGCGCGGCGCGTCGGAGCGGAACACCTTCTCCACGCGGATGTCCCGCCAGATGTCGGCAAGCTCCTCCACGCGCCCGCGGAAGCTCCCGGGCCGGGAGGCAAGCTGCACGGCGTTGATGGCCCCCGCCGAGACGCCGGTGAGGATGGGGAAGCGAAGCTCCGGGAAGTGGCGGGCCAGACAGGTGAGCAGCCCGACCTGGTAGGCGGCCCGGGCGCCGCCGCCGGTCATGACCAGCGCCAGGTCGTCGTGGGCTTCCCCCCGCGCCGGCGCCATCAGGGGCGCTCCTCGGCCGTCCGGCCGTACAGGACAGAGGATAGGGGAAGGCCGAGCCCGGCCCCTGGCCGGGCGCTGGCGTCGCGCGGGCTCATGGAGTCATTCTGCATCCCCGCCGGCCGCGGATCCAGCGGCGGTCCGGATGCGAACCGGGGGGTGTGGGGCGGGTCACCCATGCGGCCCGCCCCCCGCGCCACCGGCCGCCGATTGCGCCAGGGCCCGGATGCTGGTGAAATGGGCCGCCCAGGAGCGATGCCCTTGAGCGAATGGACCTCCCTGCCCCTCATCCTGCGCCAGGTGCGCTGGCAGGACGTGGCCGACATCCTCATCCTGTCGGTTGTCTTCTTTCGCATCTACCTGTGGCTCCGGGGGACCGTGGCCCTCCAGGTGCTGGTAGGGGTCGCGGTCCTGCTGGCCACGTCGTTCTTGGCCAGCTGGCTGGAGCTCACCCTCACCGCCTACGTCCTGCAGACCATCAGCGCCGTGGCCACCCTCATCATCGTGGTGGTCTTCCGCACCGAGATCCGGCAGGCGCTGCTGCGGGCCAACCCGGTGCGCTGGTGGCGCGAGCGCCGCAACCCCGAGGCCGCCGGGGAGGACGACCGCCGGCGCCTGGCCCGGGCCCTGTTCGCCCTGGCCGAACGGCGCGTCGGCGCCCTGGTGGTCATCCCCCGGGCCGATCCGGTGGCCGAGCACCTCACCGGCGGCATCCGCCTGGAGGCCCGCATCAGTCCGGAGCTGCTGGAATCGGTCTTCCACACCGGCTCGCCCCTCCACGACGGGGCGGTGGTGGTGGCCGAGGACAAGGTCGCCGCCGCAGGTGTGGTGCTCCCCCTCAGCACCGCCTCGGGGCTGCCCGCGAGCTTCGGCACCCGGCACCGGGCCGGCGTGGGGCTGGGCGAGCGGTGCGACGCCCTGGTGGTCATCGTCAGCGAGGAGCGCGGTACCGTATCCGTGGCCGCCGGCGGCAAGGTGGCCAGCGTGGAGACGGCCTCCGAGCTGGAGGACCTCCTCCTGCGGGAGACGGGGAGGGCCGCCCGCTCTCCCGCCGGCCGCTTGCCCGCCTTCCGCTGGCTCACCGCCGATGCCGCCATCTTCGTGACCATCCTGCTTCTGGTGACCGGCGCCTGGTCGGTGGTGACCGGCGGCCGCAGCTCGGTGGTGGCGCGATCGGTGGCCGTGGTGGTGCGCAACGTGCCGCCGGAGGTGGGCCTGGGCACCAGCGAGCCCGCGGAGGTCACCGTTTACCTGCGCGGCGCCCCGGGCGTGCTGGCCGGCCTGGACGCCGCCGGCCTGCAGGCCTGGGTGGACGCCTCCGGCGCCGGCGCCGGAACCCACGGCCTGGAGGTGCAGGTGCTGACGCCCGCAGGCGTCCAGGTCCAGGACGTGGAGCCAGCGGCGGTGTCGGTCCGCCTGGGCCCCCACAGGCCGGCCGGCGAGCCCGGCGCCCCTCAGGATGCCGCGCCAGCGGAGCCGCCCACGGCCGGGGTGAGCCGCCCGTAGCGACGCTCCCGGCGCCCGAAGTCGTCCAGGGCGCCGGCCAGCTCGTCAGCGCCGAAGTCAGGCCACAGGCACGGGAGGAACACCATCTCGGCGTAAGCGCACTCCCACAGCAGGAAGTCGCTCAACCGCTGCTCGCCGCTGGTGCGGATGAGCAGATCCACGTCCGGGACCTCCGGGTCCGAGTGGCAGGCGCCGTGAACCAGGCGGGCGAATTCCAGCGGCGAGAGGGGCCCTGCTCCCCTCTCCGCCGCCAGGGCGGCCGCCCGGACCAGCGCCTCCCGCGCCGAGTAGTCCACCGCCAGGCGCAGGTGAAGGCGCGTGCCGCCGGCCGTGGCGGCCTCGGTGCGCCGGATATCGTCCAGGAGCCGGGGCGGGAGGCGATCCCGCCGGCCGATGACCGACAGCCGGACCCCGTTCCGCTGGCAGCGCTTTCGCTCCCGGCGCAGGTAGTCTCCCAGCAGCCGCATGAGCGTCGCCACCTCGGTGGCGGGTCGCTTCCAGTTGTCGGCGGAGAAGGCAAACAGGGTCAGGACGCGAATCCCCAGCCCCGGCGCGGCCTCCACCGCGCGCTGGACGGCGGCGGCGCCGGCCCGATGGCCCCGGGTGCGAGGCAGCCCCCGGAGCCGGGCCCACCTTCCATTGCCGTCCATGATGATGGCCACATGCATGCGAGGCTCAGGATGGCACCGTTGCCGACCCATGAAATGAGCGAGCGGTGAGCATGCGGTGACGAGGCGGCAATGCTCGTGTCATGTCGCGGAGGAGGTGGGGCCTCTCATCCCCGGGTTCTGCTACAATGGCCCGCCCGCGCGGGCCGCCGGAGTGGGCGGTCCCCCCCGCGGTGGAGATGTCGCCTTGCCGCGTGACCTGACCCTGTCGGTGGTCATCGCCGCCTACAACGAGGAGAAGACCATCGACGAGGTGGTCGATCGCGTCCGCCAGGTCCCCCTCCCCATCCAGATCATCGCCGTCAATGACGGGTCCGCCGACGGCACCGGCCGGCGCCTGGACGAGCTCAAGGCCGCCGGGCGCCTGGACGTGGTCGTCCACCATCCCGAGAACCGGGGCAAGGGCGCCGCCCTGCGCACGGGGTTCGCCCACGCCACCGGGGATGTGACCGTGGTCCAGGATGCCGATCTGGAGTACGACCCGGCCGAGTTCATCCAGCTCGTGGAGCCGATCCGCCAGGGGAAGGCGGACGCCGTGTTCGGCTCCCGGTTTCTCGGCGGTCCCCACCGGGTGCTCTACTTCTGGCACTACATGGGGAACGGCCTCCTGACCCTCCTCTCCAACATGTTCACCGACCTCAACCTGACCGATATGGAGACCTGCTACAAGATGGTCCGCACCCCCCTGCTCAAGTCCCTGGTCCTCACCAGCGACCGGTTCGGCTTCGAGCCCGAGATCACCGCTCGGCTGGCCCAGGCCAAGGCCCGGATCTGGGAGATCCCCATCTCCTACTCGGGCCGCACCTACGAGGAGGGGAAGAAGATCGGCATCGGCGACGGCTTTGCCGCCCTGGTCCACATCGTCCGCTTCAACCTCTTCCCGCCGGGAGGGCCATCCCCCGCGGCCTGAGGCCGCCGGCCCCCATGCCCGCCGACGGTGCGTCCCGCGCGTCCCGCCTGGCCGGCGCCGCCCTGATCCTGGCGTCCCTGGCTCTGCTGGCCTACACCGCCACTCGCGCCTCCACCCTGTCGTTCACCTACGACGAGGGCTGGACCATGACCAGCGTGGACGAGTCGGTGTGGGACATCCTCCGCTTCCGCCGCGACGACATCAACAATCACCCGCTGAACTCCATCCTGGTGAAGGTGGCGCGCAAGCTCCTGGGGGCTCACACGTATGTCTACCGGTTGCCCAACGTGGCGGCCCACGCCGTCTATCTGGCGGCCTCATTGCTGCTGGTGCTGCAGGTCCGCCCGGTCTCGGTCATGCTGGCCGCCTTCGCCTTGCTCAACCTCAACCCCTTCGTTCTGGACTTCTTCTCCCTGGCCCGGGGGTACGGGCTGGCGCTGGCCCTGACCATGGTGGCGCTGGTCTGCCTCAAGCGGGCGCTGGAGCGCCCAGGGGGGTGGTGGGAGACCACGGCGGCTGCCGCCCTGGCCCTGGCCACGCTGGCCAACCTGGCCTTCCTGCACGCCCTCTCAGCGCTGCAGGCGGTGATCCTGCTGCTGGCACTGGAGGAGGCCGCACGGCGCGGCGAGGGTGTGGCCCTGGGCCTGCGCCGCGTCCTGGCCCGGGCCGGCGGGCCGCTGGTCATCTCCCTGGGTCTTGTGGCCGGGCTGGCGCCCATCATGAAGCGCCTGCAGGCCAAGAAGCAGTTTTACTTCGGCGGCGTGGACTCGTTCTGGGGGGACACCGTGGGCTCCCTGGCGCGCACCCTGCTCTACCGCGAGGAGGGAGGCCCGCTGGCGGGCGTCCTCACCCTGGCCATCGCCATCCTGGTGGCGGCCCTGGCGGTCACCGCCTTCATCTCCTGGCGCCGGCATGGCCTCGTCCTGGCCCGCAGCGAACCCATGGTCTTCTTCCTGCTGCTGGCGCTGCCGGCTCTCACCACCACGGCGCTGCACCACCTGCTGGGAACGCGCTTCCTCCTGGAGCGCACCGCCCTGCTGTTCGTGCCGCTGTTCGCCGCCGCCGTGCTGGCCGCCGGCCGGGAGTGGGTTGCCGGGCGCTGGCGGGGGCCTGTCCGGGCCGGGCTGGCCGCCCTGGCCTTGCTTCTGGCCGTCAACACGGCGCGGGCCGCCAACCTGCGCTGGACCCTGAGCTGGCGCTACGTGGCCGACGTGCGGGACGTGATCCGTCTCCTCCAGCAGGAGCAGTTCGGACTTTCCGCCGGTTTCTTTTCGGGCGGGAACGCGGCACG
>JBFGDW010000155.1:0-8042 GCA_041580435.1 Candidatus Polarisedimenticolia bacterium
ATGAGGCGCCTGCAACGAGCCCTCCGGACGTCCCTGGCGGCGCTGCTCCTGGCCGCGGCGCTCCCCTTCCTGCTCCCCTCCCCCGCCGCGGCCCAGACCCTCGCGGTGCGCGGGGGCACGGTCCACACGCTGACCGGCCCGCCCATCACCGACGGCATGGTGCTGATCCGCGACGGCAAGATCGCCCAGGTCGGCCCGGCGGCGAAGGTGCAGGTGCCGTCCGGGGTGCGGGTGATGGAGGCCGCCGTGGTCACCCCCGGGCTCGTCGATGCCCACACGGTGGTGGGCCTGGCCGGCTACCTGAACCAGGACCACGACCAGGACCAGCTGGAGCGCTCCGCCGCCCTGCAGCCCGAGCTGCGGGCCGTGGACGCCTACAACCCGCGGGAGGCCCTGGTTGCGTGGGTGCGGAGCTTTGGCGTCACCACCATCCACACAGGCCATGGTCCCGGGCGTGTCATCTCCGGCCAGACCCTGGTGGCCAAGACCCGGGGCGAGACGGTGGAGGAGGCCGTCATCGTGCCGGCGGCCATGGTGGCCGCCACCCTGGGGGAGGGTGCCGAGACCCGGGACAAGCCCCCGGGCACCCGGGCCAAGGCGGTGGCCATGCTGCGGGCCGAGCTGCTGGCGGCCCGGGAGCATGCCCGCAAGGCGGCCGCCGCCGAGCCCGACAAGCCGGTGGAGCGCAACCTTCGCCTGGAGGCGCTGGGACGGGTGCTGGCCGGCGAGCTGCCCCTGCTGGTGACGGTGGAGCGGCACCACGACATCGTCAGCGCCCTGCGGGTGGCCCAGGAGTTCGGCATCCGGCTGGTGCTGGACAGCGCGTCGGAGGCCTACCTGGTGGCCGACGAGATCCGCGCCGCCGGCGTCCCGGTCATCGTGCACCCCACCATGACCCGGGCCTACGGCGAGCGGGAGAACCTGAGCATGGAGACGGCCGGACGGCTGGCCGACGCCGGCATCCCCATCGCCCTGCAGAGCGGCTACGAGTCTTACGTCCCCAAGACGCGGGTGGTGCTGTTCGAGGCGGCGGTGGCCTCGGCCTACGGGCTGGGGTTCGACCGGGCCCTGGCCGCCATCACCCTGGACGCCGCCCGCCTCCTGGGCATCGACGACCGGGTCGGCTCCCTGGCGCCGGGCAAGGACGGCGACCTGGCCCTGTTCGACGGCAACCCGCTGGAGTACACGTCGCACTGCACCGGCGTGATCATCGACGGCGTGGTGGTCAGCGAGGCCGTTCGCTGAGCATGGGCGACTGGCGCGCCTCGGTGCAGGTCCTGGCCGTGGCCGCCGGCATCGCCCTGGCGGCGCAGGCCGCCTTCCACCTCCCCACCGGGTCGGTGCCGGTGACGCTGCAGAGCCTGGCGGTGCTGCTGGCCGGCGCCTTCCTGGGGCCGCGCAAGGGGCCGGCGGCGGTGGCTCTCTACCTGGCAGCGGGGGCCGCCGGCCTGCCGGTCTTCGCCGGTGGTGCCTCCGGCTGGGCGCGCTTCACCGGCCCCACCGCCGGCTACCTGGTGGGGTTCCTGCCAGCGGCGTGGCTGGCGGGGGAGGCGGCCCGGCGCGGGCTCGACCGGGCCCTGCGCGCCGCCTTCGTGACGCAGCTCGCCGGGCACGCCGTGATCTTCCTGTGCGGCGTCCTCTGGCTGGCGCGCTTCCAGGGGATGGGGAGCGCCCTGGCGGGCGGCCTTGTCCCCTTCCTGCCCGGGGTGGCCCTCAAGGCCGGCGCCGGGGCCCTGCTCCTGGCCGCATGGCCCCGCCGGCCGCTCTGAGCCAGGGGCAGCCCCGCAGGGGTTGATCGCCGGGGACCTGCTCCCCCGGCCCCATCACCCAGGCCTCAACCCTCCGCCGCCAGCCCGGCCCTCCGCTCTCCGGGATGGGAACAAGATTCTTGATATCAATGACTTGCGACGATCTGCCTGGGCGTGAAGCAGCGGCCGATTGGTGTCGTTTATTATTTGTCCAGGAAAATATCTTGACACATGAGATCATCCCGGCTAGGCTTGCCAGTGTCCAGCGGGCTATCCGCCCGCGGACCGGAGAGGGCATGCGCATCGCCATCATCGGCACCGGGGTCTCGGGACTGGTGGCGGCCCATCTCCTCCACCGCCAGCATGACCTGGCGATCTACGAGGCGGGCGACCGCGTGGGCGGCCACAGCCACACCGTGGACGTGGAGGACGAGGCCGGCCGCCACCCGGTGGACACCGGCTTCGTGGTGTTCAACACCACCACCTATCCCCTCTTCACCCGCCTGCTGGAACGCCTCGGCGTCCCCTCCCAGCCGGCGGGGATGAGCTTCAGCGTGGCCTGCCCCGGCAGTGGCCTGGAGTACTGCGGCACCAGCCTGAACACCCTCTTTGCCCAGCGGCGCAACCTGGTCCGCCCGACCTTCCTGCGCATGATCCGCGACATCCTGCGCTTCAACCGGGAGGCCAAGACAGTCCTGATCCACCGCAGCGGCAGGCCCAGCCTGGGGGAGTACCTGCGGAACGGCGGCTTCTCCGAGGCGTTCGTGGATCACTACCTGGTGCCCATGGGCGCCGCCATCTGGTCGGCGCCGCCGCGGGACCTGCTGGACTTCCCCGCCCCCTTCTTCGCGCGGTTCTTCCACAACCACGGGCTGCTGGGTGTGGGCACCCAGCTTCCCTGGCGGACCGTCAGCGGCGGCTCGCGCACCTACGTGGAGCGGCTCACGGCCCCCTTCCGTGAGCGCATCCGTCTGCGCACGCCCGTCCTCGATCTACGGCGCCGGCGGGACGGCGTCACCGTTCGCACCCCGGGCCTGACCGAGCAATTCGATCACGTCATCATCGCCACCCACAGCGACCAGGCCCTCGGCCTGCTGGCCGATCCCACCGACGCCGAGCGGGAGATCCTGGGGGCCATCCCCTACCAGGCCAACCGGGGAGCCCTCCACCGCGACGACCGCCTTCTCCCCCGCCGGCCGCGGGCCCGGGCCAGCTGGAACTACCGCCTGCCCACCGGCGAGGAGGCGGGCGCGGGCGTTCTTGTGACCTACGACATGAGCCGCCTGCAGAGCTTGCCGACCCCCTCGCCCATCTGCGTCTCGCTGAACCTGGAGGGCCAGGTCCGGAGGGAGAGACTGATCCGCCGTCTGGAGTTCTCCCACCCCATCTACACCGCCGGGGCCCTGGCGGCCCAGGCCCGTCACGGCGAGATCAGCGGCGCGAGCCGCACCCACTACTGCGGGGCTTACTGGGGCAACGGCTTCCACGAGGACGGCGTGGCCTCCGCCGTCCGGGCCACAGCCCCCTTCGGCGCCGGGCTGTGAGAGGATGGACATGAGAGAACGCGTGCTCGCCACCCACAGCGCCATCTACCGGGGCTCGGTCCGCCACCGCCGGCACGAGCCAGTGGCGCATGTGTTCCGCTACCCCCTGTTCATGATGTACCTGGACCTGGACGAGCTGCCCCGCCTGTTCGACCGGCGCTGGCTCTGGTCGGCGCGGCGGCTGGCGCCAGCCTGGTTCCGGCGCCGGGATCACGTGGGGGATCCGGAGGTGAGCCTCAGCCGCACCGTTCGCGACCTGGTCCAGCGCCAGGCGGGCCACCGGCCCGACGGCCCCATCCGGCTGCTCACCCACCTGCGCTACTTCGGCTACATCTTCAATCCGGCCAGCTTCTACTTCTGCTTCGACCGGACCGGCCACCGGGTCGATGCGGTGGTGGCCGAGGTCAGCAACACGCCCTGGGGGGAGCGCCACTGCTATGTCCTGTCCGGCGCCGAGCCGGGCCGCGTCCTGCGCTTCCAGAGCCGCAAGGAGCTGCACGTTTCCCCGTTCATGGGGATGGACACCACCTATCACTGGCGCATCGGGACGCCGGGACCGCGGCTGGGGCTTTACATCCAGAACCGCCGCGACGGCCGGCCCTACTTCGATGCGACCCTGGCTCTCCGGCGCCAGGAGATCACGGCGTCCTCCCTGGCCACCGTGCTGGTGCGCTACCCTCTCATGACGGCGCAGGTGATCACCGCCATCCACCTGCAGGCCCTCAAGCTGTGGCGCAAGCGCGTGCCCGTCCACGCCCATCCCGGCCGCACCGCCGTGCCGGTCCGGAAGATCTCATGAAGCGAGGCTGGCTGGCATCCCTGGCCCGGCGGACCCTGATGGATCGACTGGCCCGCATGGAGGGCAGGAGGATCCGCCTGCGGGAGGGCGGCGCCGAGACTCTCCTGGGCCGCGGCGGCCGGGATCTCCCTGTGCCCTCGCTGCAGGTGAACGATCCGCGGTTCTGGAGCGATCTCCTCCTGGGCGGAAGCCTGGGCGCCGCCGAGTCATACGGCCGCGGGCGCTGGGAGAGCGATGACCTGACCACCTTGCTGCGGGTGGCGGCCCGCGGCGAGGACGCCGGCGGCGAGGTGGACGGGGCCACGTCACGCCTGGCCCGCGGCCTGCACACCCTGACACACCGCCTGCGGCGCAACACGCGCCCCGGCAGCCGGCGCAACATCTCCGCCCACTACGACCTGGGCAATGACTTCTTCGCCACCTTTCTGGACGAGACCATGACCTACTCCTGCGGGATCTTCCCGCGGCCGGACGCCTCCCTGGCCGAGGCCAGCCGCGCCAAGCTGGAGCGGGTCTGCCAGCTCCTGGAGCTTCAGCCCGGGCACACCCTTCTGGAGATTGGCACCGGCTGGGGCAGCCTGGCGCTCCATGCCGCCACCCGCCACGGCTGCCAGGTGGTGACCACCACCATCTCCCGGCAGCAGCATGCGGAGGCCACCCGCCGGGTCCGGGAGGCCGGGCTGCAGGATCGGATCACCGTGCTGGCCGCCGACTACCGGGATCTCCCGGCCCTCCTGGACCGTCGCTTCGACCGGATCGCTTCCATCGAGATGATCGAGGCCGTGGGGCATGATTTCCTGGAGGGCTACTTCCAGGTGTGCGACCGGCTCCTGGCCCCCGACGGCGCCATGGTGTTGCAGGCCATCGTCATGGACGACGCCCGCTATGACGCCTACCGGCGCTCGGCGGACTTCATCCAGAGCTTCATCTTCCCCGGGGGCTGCCTCCCTTCCAGGTCGGCCATGGCCGGGGCCGTGGGCCGGGCCACGGGGCTGCGCATCCAGCGCACCGACGACATCACCCCCCACTATCCGCCCACCCTGAGGGCCTGGCGCAACGCCTTCCGGACCCGCCGGGACGACCTGCGAGCCATGGGGTACGACGAGCGGCTCCTGAGGCTGTGGGACTACTACTTCTGCTACTGCGAGGCCGGCTTTTTGGAGCGCCGGGTGGGAGACGTGCAGTGGCGGCTCGTGGCGCCCGCCTGGCGTGCCGCCGCCTCCCAGGCGGTCCCCGCATGATCGCCACCATGGCCCTGCGGGCAGCCGAGTCAGGCTGGGCGCCTGATGCCCTGGTGCGCGCCGGCATCCGGCGGCTGCTGCGCGGCCGGCTCCAGGAGCAGGCGCGGCAGCACGCCAGCCAGCGAGCCGCCTGGGCGCGGATGGAGCAGGGAATGCGGGCGGCCCCCATCGCCCTGTCCACTCGCGAGGCCAACGCGCAGCACTACGAGCTTCCACCCCGGTTCTTCGAGACCGTCCTGGGGCCGCGCCTCAAGTACAGCTGCTGCCTCTGGGACGAGGGCGTGGACGACCTGGCCGGCGCCGAGGAGGCGATGCTGCGCCTCACCGCCGAGCGTGCCGGCATCGCGGATGGCATGCGGGTGCTGGACCTGGGGTGCGGCTGGGGATCCTTCTCCCTGTGGGCCGCCGAGCGGTTCCCGTCGCTGCGCGTGACCGCCGTCTCCAACTCCGCGCCCCAGGGGGAGCTCATCCGCCGGCGCAGCCGCGCTCTGGGCCTGGACAACGTGGAGGTCCTCACCGCCGACATGAACGGATTCACCCCCGGCCGCCGCCGCTTCGACCGGATCGTCTCGGTGGAGATGTTCGAGCACATGCGCAACTACCCGCTGCTCCTGGGGCGCATCCGGAGCTGGCTGGAGCCGGACGGCGCCCTGTTCGTCCACATCTTCTCCCACCGCCGGTTCGCCTACCTGTTCGAGGACGCCGGCGAGAGCGACTGGATGGCGCGGCACTTCTTCACCGGGGGCCTCATGCCCAGCCACGACCTGCTGTCGCGCTTCCCCGACGCCCTGTTCGAGGAGCAGCGCTGGCGGGTGGACGGCCGGCACTACGCCCGCACCCTGGAGGCCTGGCTGGCCCGCCTGGACGAGCGGCGGGACGACGTGAGGGACCTGTTCTCGCAGGTCTACGGCCCCGGCGACGCCGGGATCTGGCTGGAGCGCTGGCGGCTCTTCTTCATGGCCTGCGCCGAGCTGTTCAGCTTCCGCGGCGGGCAGGAGTGGGGCGTGACCCATGCCCTCCTCCGCCCCACCCGGGACGCGGCGACGCCATGACCCCTCTGCCCGTGGGAAGGCTGCGCCTCCTGTGCGGGGCCGTGCTAGCCGTGATGCTGGCCGTCACCGTCGCCGCCAGCCTGGAGCGGTCGGTGTGGGCCGCGGCGGCAGACCTCTGGCCCGATCCCTGGTTCCGGGCCACGCTGGCCGACGCCTACCTGGCGTTCCTGACGGTCTACGCCTGGGTCCTCTACCGGGAGGCCACCTGGGCCGCCCGGATCGCATGGCTTGTCCTCTTCCTGGCGCTGGGCAACCTGGCCATTGCCGCGTACATCCTCCTGCGCCTGGCGCGCCTCGGCCCCCGGCCCACCGTGGCGGATCTGCTCCTGCGGCCGGCGGACCGGCCATGACGCCGCTGCTGTCCACCGCCGTCGCGGCCTTCGTCCTCTTCACCCTGGTCTGGCTGCTGAGCCTGCGCCTGCGGGACGCCAGCGTGGTGGACGCCTTCTGGGGTCCCGGCTTCGCCCTGGCCACCTGGGTGTCCTTCCTGCTCACGCCGCAGGGGTACCTGCCCCGCAAGCTGCTGGTGGCGGGCCTGGTCACGCTCTGGGCGCTGCGCCTGTCGGCCCACATCCTCTGGCGCTCCCGCGGCCAGGGGGAGGACCCCCGGTACCAGGAGATGCGCCGCGGCTGGGGCGCCGCCTTCCCGTGGGTCAGCCTGCTCACGGTCTTCTGGCTGCAGGCGGCGATCCTCTGGGTCGTGGCGCTGCCTCTCACCGTGGCCCAGGCCGCGGCGCGGCCGGCGACACTGACCTGGCTCGACGGGCTGGGCGTGGCCCTGTTCACCGCGGGGTTCCTGTTCGAGGCGGTGGGTGACTGGCAGCTGGCGCGCTTCAAGGCCGACCCGGCCAACAAGGGGCGCCTGCTCACCTCCGGCCTGTGGCGGTACACCCGCCACCCCAACTACTTCGGCGACGCGCTCCTCTGGTGGGGACTGACCTGCCTGGCCCTGGCCACGCCGGGCGCCTGGTGGACGGTCCTGTCCCCTGCCCTCATGACCTTCCTGCTCATGAAGGTGTCGGGGGTGAGCCTGCTGGAAAAGCGCCTGGCCAGCCGCAAGCCGGAGTTCGAGGACTACGCCCGGCGGACCAGCGCCTTCTTCCCCTGGTTCCCGCGGGAGAGCCCGAGGTAGCGGCCGGCTTCCGGCTCCCGCCAGCGGCCCGCCAGCCAGGCCAGCAGGGGCAGCGCCCCGCTCCAGACCGCGGCCAGCGACAGCAGCGCTGCCCCCTGGCCGGCCGGGAAGCTCACCGCACCCAGCGCCGCACCGGCGCGGAAGGCCAGTGGTCCGCCCACCGCCCCCAGCACCGCCGCCAGCCCGGGCCGCCTCGCCAGCCACCCCAGGCAGAAATGGAGCGTGGTGGCCAGCTGCGCCCACAGGACGGTGATCCAGACCGGGCACAGCCACGCCACACCCCCGCCGGCGGGAAAGGCCAGCAGTCCGGCTGCCTGCTGGGCGGAGTCCACCGCCGTCCCCAGCGCCGCCGCCGCCAGCACCAGACGGATCTCGTCGCTGCGGCAGCGGGCCAGGCCCAGGTGCAGGGCGACCAGGGCCATGGCCATTCCGGCCCCGGCCAGCGGCGCGCCCCGGGCCGCGCCCAGGACGCAGGCGAGCCACCCGGCCTGGTAGAGGGCGTAGTTAAGCGGCGCGGGGCCCACGC
>JBFGDW010000156.1:0-8020 GCA_041580435.1 Candidatus Polarisedimenticolia bacterium
GACCTCCTGGCCCCGGGCACGCCCCTCCCCACCCCGTGGGACAAGGCGCGCTACGAGGAGCACGCCCGGGCCATTCAGGCCCGCCGCGCCGATCTCATCCGGCGCGGCGCGCCCGGCGCCGAGTTCGACGCCCTCTTCCGGGAGCAGCAGCAGGTGGAGGGGCCCATGCTGGCCGGCATGGAGCACGCGGGCAAGATCGGTGCGTTCGAAGGGGCGTCCTACGAGGCGACGGGGCTCTACCGGCCCGCCACCGACTGCATCATGTTCAGCCGCAACGACGTGGGGTTCTGCGCCGTCTGCCGCCGCGCCATCGAGCGCATCATCGACCTGTACTCGCGCCCCTGACGCGCCAGACGGGTCCTTGTGGCTCTCGAGGTCGCGCCACGGCCATCAGGTTGCACCTCCGGACGGTAGGCGTTAGAGTGGCGTCACACCTTCAGGAGGATGCCGTCCATGACTCCTCCCCGAAGAGTCCTGTCCTACGCCGAAGCGGCGTTCAGCACCGACGAGAACGGTCGGATTCTCTCCTGGAACCAGGCTGCAAAGCGGCTCCTGGGCTATTCCGCCGCAGATGCCCAGGGGCGTCCGTGTCACGAGGTCCTGCGCGGCCGGGACGTCTTCGGCAACCCTTACTGCCGGGACCACTGCAACGCCCAGGAGATGTCCCGTCAGCAGCTCGAGGTCCATCCCTTCGAGATGGATGTGCAGCGGGCCTCCGGGAATCTGTTCCGCGCCAGCGTTCGCATCGTGTCCCTTCCCGACGCGCGCCGCCCCGGCCGCTGCACCCTTTTCCACCTCCTCAGCCCCGTGAACCGCGCCCGTGAGGTCGAGCGCATCGTGTGCCAGCTGCTCTCGGACGCCGGCTCCCTGGTCCCTGGCCGGGTGGCCGCATCCTCCATCGATTCCACCCCGCCCGCGGCGCCACTGTCGCCCCGGGAGATGCAGGTCCTGCGCCATCTGGCCCAAGGGGCCAGCACCGTTCAGATCGCCGAGTCGCTGTTCATCTCCGTCTCCACCGTGCGATCCCACGTCCAGAACATCCTGGGAAAGCTCGACGCCCACAGCAAGCTGGAAGCCGTCTCCCGGGCCAGGCGCCAGGGGATCCTCTAGCTCCAGTCCGCAGCCCTCCATCAAATGGATGAACGGAAGGGTCCATCGGTCCGATTGCGACCCCCGCGTCAATGCCTCAGGATGATCTCAAGACCCCCCCTGAGCGCGGCCCGGAGATGCAGAAAGGGAGGCCATGATGTTCTTCCTCAAGAAGCTGATGTGTGCCGATGGCTGGTGTTCGTTCATCTGCGGGATGTACTGCTGGATCTACTGCGGGTGGTAAGAGGCCGTTGAGCGAGGGGGGATGGCCCGTGCTTCCGGGAGCCGTCCCTCCTCCCTTTTCCCGTTCCTCCTGGCGGGCCCGGCCGGGCCGCTCCAGCTCCCTTCCTGCATGGGCTATAGTCGCGGCTGACTGGCAGGGAATCGCCGGCCTGGCCCGGCGGTTGCTGGCAACCCCGAAGCTGCTCCGAGGATGCCTTGAGCCGCGAGCAGGCTGTCCTCCTCACCCTCGTCGCCTACAAGCTGGCCCTGGTGGGGATCGGCCTGTGGGCCTCGCGGCGCACCCGCGACACCACCGATTTCTTCCTGGGAGGGCGGCGGCTGGGGGCCTGGGTGGCCTCCCTGAGCGCCTCGGCCAGCTCCTCCTCGGCCTGGACCCTCCTGGGAGTGAGCGGCGCCGCCTACCTGTGGGGCTGGCCGGCCCTCTGGCTGTTCCCGGCCACCCTCATGGGATTCCTCATCAACTGGCTCTGGGTGGCTCCGCGCCTCATGGCGCTGAGCCGCGCCGAGGGGAGCCTGACCCTCACCGATGTCCTGGCCGGGCCTCCTGGCGCCTCCCTGCGCGATCCCATCCGCCGGACCGCCTCAGGGATCATCCTGTTCTCCTTCGCCTTCTACATCGCCGCCCAGTTCCAGGCGGCGGGACATGCCTTCGCCGGCACTTTCGGGCTGGATCTCACCGCCGCCATCCTCATCGGGGGGGGGATCATCATTGCCTACACCCTGCTGGGCGGATTCTGGGCGGTGAGCGTCACCGACTCGCTGCAGGGGCTGCTCATGGCCGCCTCGGCGCTCCTCCTGCCGCTTACAGCGCTGGTGGCGGTGGGAGGAATCGGCCCGCTGGCCGAGGGGCTGCGCGCCCTGCCACCGGCCGCCGCCGGGGGCGGCGCGGGCCCCGCACCCGGCCTGCTGGGCCTGGCGTTCGCCGCCGGCACCCTGGGGATCGGGCTGGGCTACCCGGGCCAGCCCCACGTGGTCAACCGCTTCATGGCCCTGCGCGACGCCGCCGCCCTGCGCCTCGGCCGCGCCATCGCCATCGGCTGGGCGGCCGTCATCTACGGCGGCATGCTCCTGCTGGGTCTGTGCGGGCGCGTCCTGGCGTCCCGGGTGGAGAACCACGAGGAGATCTTCTTCGCGCTGGCCGGCGATCTGCTGCCGCCGGTCATCGCCGGCATCATGATCGCAGCCGTCCTGTCCGCGGTCATGTCCACCGCCGACAGCCAGCTCCTGGTGGCGGCCTCCACCATCAGCCACGACCTGCGGACATCGGGGACGGCTCCCGTCCGTGGCCTGGCCGGCAGCCGTCTCACGGTGGTGGGGATCAGCGGCGTGGCCATCCTCACGGCCCTCTTCCTGCCCGACGCCATCTTCTCCAGGGTGCTGTTTGCCTGGCACGCGGTGGGGTCGGCCCTGGGCCCGCTGCTGCTGGTGCGCCTGGCCGGGCGCCGGGTGGCCCCCGCCGCCACCCTGGCGGCCATGGCCGCCGGCTTCGGGCTGACGATCCTGCTCCACGCCCTGCCGCCGGCGCCGGGGGACGCCCTGGAGCGGCTGGTGCCGTTTGCGGTGGCGCTGGCTATCGCGCTGGTGGGGCGGCCTCGCCCTGCTTGACCAGGGTGACCCGGTTGCCGGCGTCGTTGTAGAGCACCTCGTCCATGAAGGTGCGCATGAGCATGATCCCCCGCCCGCTTACCGCCAGCAGGTTTTCGGGGGAGGTGGGATCCGGGAGGCCGTCGGGGTCGAATCCCGGGCCGTCGTCCTCCACCGTGTACCGGACAACCTCCGGCGACTCCTCGGCGGTGCAGCGCACCCGGCGGCTGCCGTAGGGCTCGGCCGTGGCCCGGCTGCGGATGAGGGCGGTGAAGCCGTCGGGATCGGTGCGGCGAAGCTCCGAGTCCAGCTCCAGGTTGCCGTGGATCATGGCGTTGGACAGGGCCTCAACCAGGGCCATGCCGATCTGCGTGCGTAAAGAGGGAGTGCCGAAGCCGATGCGCTCCAGACTCTCCTGCAGGAATGCCGTCAGTGCCGGGATGAGGGTCGGATCGTTCACCAGCTCGAAGCTGGCCTCCCGGCGGCCCAGATACTGGAGGACCTCCCGGCGCGACTGGCGAGCCTCCAGGAGATCCAGCACGTTCTGGACCATGGAGACCAGGTCTCGCTTGATCTCGGCCTTGGGGATGTAGCCGGCGGCGCCGGCCTGCAGGGCCTTCACGGCGATCAGCTCGCTCCCCTGGGACGTCATGAGCAGGACCGGGATCTGGGGGAAGTCCTCCCGCAGCGCCTCCACCAGCTGCTGGCCGTCCAGGCGCGGCATGCGCAGGTCGGTGAGCACCAGGTCCGGCGCCTTCTCGGCCACGGCGTGCAGGGCCTCCTCGCCGTCGCGGCACTCCCTGGCCGTCAGCCCTTCAACCCGCCGCAGGGTGCGCAGGGCAAGCTGGCGATCCACCGAGTCGTCATCGACGATGAGGATCTCGGGCATGTCAGTCTCCCTCCTTCTCCGCGCCGGCGCGCCAGGTGAAGCGGAAGGTCGCCCCCTTTCCCGGCGCTGATTCCAGCGTGATGGTGCCGCCGTGGCGCTCCACGATCTTCTTCACCAGCGCCAGGCCCATCCCGGACCCCTCCACCTCGTCCCGGGCCTGGAGGGTCTGGAACATCTGGAAGATGCGCTCCTGGTCCTCGCGGGGGATTCCGGGGCCGTCGTCGGACACCGCGAACTCCCAACCGCCGCCCACGGCGCGGGCCTCCACCCGGACCGTTCCCTCCGGTCCGGGGTGGTGCTTGATGGCGTTGCCGATGAGGTTGCGGAAGACGTGCTCCAGCGCCGAGCGGACCGCCCGGATCCGGGGCAGGTCCGGAGCCGGACGCACCTGGATCCCCTGGGGAGGCGACAGCAGGGCCACGATGTCCCGGACCAGGCCGCCGGTCTCCACCTCCTCGGCGTGGCCGGCCTCCCGCCCGGCCCGGGAGTAGGCCAGCAGGTCGGCGGTGAGCTGCTCCATGCGCTGCACGCGACGGCGCAGCGTCTGCAAGTGCTCCCGGACCTGCGGCGGAAGGTCATCGGGCATGTCCTCTTCGATCCACTCGCTCAGGTTGGCGATGGCGCGCAGCGGCGCCCGCAGGTCGTGGGAGGCCACGTAGGCAAACTCTTCCAGGTCGGCGTTGGAGCGGGCCAGCTCCAGGGCCTGGCGGTCCATGGCCGCCTGGATCCGCTTCTGCTCGGTGATGTCCCGGGCCACGGCGTAGATGCGCTGGCGGTCCGGCAGCGGCGTGGAGCGCCAGGAGAGCCAGCGGTAAGTTCCGTCCCTGGCCCGGTACCTGTTCTGGAAGTCCACGGTGATGTGCCCCTGGGCCAGCCGCTCCACCTCCTCCATGGTCTGCTGCTTGTCGTCGGGGTGGATGAAGTCCACAAACGCGCGGCTCAGCAGCTCGTCCGGTCTGTAGCCCAGCACCTTCTCGAAGGCGGGGTTGACCCGCTTGAAGTAGCCGTCCGTTCCGGCGATGCACAACAGGTCCGGCGACAGGGTGAACAGCCGGTCCAGCTCATCCTCGGCCCGCCGGCGCCGGCTCACGTCCCGGAAGATGCCCCGGGTGGCCACCGGCCGGCCGTCCTGGAACCGGCAGCTCGCGCTCCCCTCCACCGGCACGCGCCAGCCGTCCTTGGTGATGAAGTCGGTCTTGATGTCCACCGCCGACGCGCCGTCCAGGAGGCCGCCCATGATCTGCCTGCAGTGGTCCCGGCTGTCGGGATGGATCACGTCCATCACGTTGAGGCCGTCCACCTCCTGGTCGGTATAGCCCAGCGTGCGCTTCCAGGCCCGGTTGACGTAGAGGAACTTCCCCTGGGGGGAGACGCTCTGGATCAGGTCGCTGGCGTTCTCGCAGAGATCCCGGAACGGATCGTCGCGCTGGGCCATGGCATCCTCCGGATGCCTCATTGTCACACCGCGGGCCGCCGGGAGACAAGCGCCGTGGCTGGCACGGCGGTCTCAGGCGTCCCGGTGCGCCGTCTCCAGGGAGAACGCCGGCAGGCAGACGGCGATGTACTCGGCCCCCTCCGGGCCGGGCGAGCGGTAGCGCACCCACTCCCCTGCCGGGACCAGAACCGCCTGGCCGGCGGCCACGGTGAGGACGCCCTGGGACGTTTCCACCTCAAGGGCGCCCTTCAGTACCACGGTGTACTCGTCGAACTCGGGAGTCTGCCCCGGCTCCTCCCAACCTGGAGGGCTCTGCATGCGGGCGATGCTCAGCGCCCCCACGCCGCCGCTGACGCGGCCGAAGTACTCCTCGATGATCTTGGGCTTGTTGCCGGCGGCGGCCACCACCGCCGGCCTCTGGATGAGCCGGGCCACACCCCATTCTACCCCGCTAGCGGGGGCCTGCTCCGGGAACCTGCCCTGGCGGTGAGCGCCAGCATCGGGGCTCGCGGCCGCGGAGCGGAGGCCGTGCCGCTCCGCGGCCCCGGCAACGCGGCTACTTCTTGGCCGTCTGGGCCTCGGCCTTGGCCGCCAGCATCTTGCCCCACTCGTCCATGGTCTTCTTGAAGTGGGCCTGGATCATGGCCACCACGGCCGGGTCGGTGGACGTGACCACGCCGATGTGCCCTACATCGCTATCGATGCTCTCGACCTTGGCGCCGGCCATCATGAGCTTGCCGTACCCCTGGCAGAAGCCGCACAGGTGGGTGGGCTCGCCGGCCTGCATCCTGGCCGCGGATGCCTCCAGGTTCTTGTGGGCCTTCTCGAAGGCGGCCTTGTGGCTGTCGGGGATGATGGCCACATTGATGACACCATTGGCGATGGGATGGGACTCCCAGCGCATGTTGTCCATGAGGCCCGGCTCGGCGGACATGTTCTTGCACAGGCCGCACTTTTCCATGTCGAACCACGGCGTCTCCCCGGTCGCCTCGCCAGCCACCAGGCCCGCCACCGCCAGCAGCGCCACCGCCGCGAACACTCCCAGTTTCTTTTTCATCATGGAAGACCTCCATCCTCGGAGCCGGCCGGAGGCCGGCGTTTCCGCCAGTCTACCCCGGGGTCGAGGGCTCGGTCGAGGCGCCTGTCCCGGCGGCGGCCTGCCGGGCAATGCCCCGGAGCATCCCCCGGAAGACCCAGGCGTGGAGGGGGTAGATGCCATACCAGTACAGCAGGCCGGCCAGCCCCACCGGGTCGAAGACCGCCGTCTGCTGGATCTGCGCCCCCTCCCCCTCGGGGTGCACCTCGAACTCCAGCCAGGCCCGGCCGGGGAGCTTCATCTCGGCCACCAGGCGCAGGCGCCGGCCGGGCTCGTACGCCTCCACCCGCCAGAAGTCCAGAGTGGAACCCACCTCCGGGTGCTCCGGGTCAGGCCGCCCCCGGCGCATGCCCACCCCTCCCACCAGCAGGTCCAGGAAGCCGCGCAGCCGCCAGAGCCAGTTGGCATGGTACCAGCCCGCCGCGCCGCCGATGCGCCGGATGGGCGCGAAGGCCCGCTCCGGGGGCACGGAGGTCCGGGCCAGCCGCGAGTCGACGAGGCGCGATCCGAACTTCACGCCGCCCCACGCCGGGGGCGTCGCGCCCGAGGAGATGGCATCGGACCAGCGCGTCTCGGCGAAGCGCCGGTCCTCGTTGCTCATGGCCCGGCGGATGGCCTCCTCGAGGCCCATGGGCTCCAGAGGGAACAGCCGCCGGGCGGAGTCATCCTGCACCAAGGTGGGGTTGCGCAGGCTCTCCACCAGCTCCCTCCCCACCCGGGCGTAGACCGGCGTCATGAGCCCCAGCCAGAGGCTGGAGAGGCTCGGGCTGAGAACCGGAACCGGAAGCAGCAGCCGGCGCAGCCCGCGCTGGCGGGCGTACTCTTTCATGATGCCGGCGTAGGAGACCTGGTCCCGTCCCCCGATCTCCACCACCCGGCTCTCCCCCGGCGGTCGATCCAGCGCCGCCATGAGGTAGCCCACCACGTCCTCGATGGCGATGGGCTGGGCCTTCACACGCACCCAGCGCGGGCAGATCATGACCGGCAGCCGCTCCACCAGCGCCCGGATCAGCTCGAAGGAGAGGCTGCCGGAGCCCAGGACGATGGACGCCCTCAGCTCCATCACCTCCACCCCCGACGCGCGCAGCATCTCCCCCGTCTCCTGACGGCTGCGCAGGTGAGGTGAGAGGCGATCGTCGCGGCGTCCCAGCCCGCCCAGGTAGATGATGCGCCGCACGCCGGCGGCGCGGGCCGCCTCGCCAAAGGCCCGGGCCGCCTCCCGGTCGCGGCGCTGGAAGTCCTCCCCCGACCCCATGGAGTGGATGAGGTAGTAGGCGGTCTCCATGCCGGCCAGGGCCGGCGGGAGCGTCTCCGGCTCCAGGCAGTCCCCCTGGACCACCTCCGTCCCCGGCCGGACGCGGGGCCGCAAGCTCCCGGGACGGCGGGTCAGGCAACGCACCGGACGCCCCGCCTTCTCCAGGGCGCGCAGCAGCCGGCCGCCCACGTAGCCGGTGGCACCGGTGAGCAGGATGGGAGCGTGGCGGGGAGATGTCATCATGGACCGGGATGGTAGTCCACCGCGCCCATGCAAACCCTCCGGCCCCGCCGGGCGTTGGGACAGGCATGGCCCCACCGTCCGCCGCCACCACCGCGCCCGGCCCCGGCTCGCGCACCGTCCCCCTGGCCTTCGCCGCTGCCATCTTCCTCATCCACATGGCCTTCAGCGGCGGCTTTGGCTTCCACC
>JBFGDW010000157.1:0-8000 GCA_041580435.1 Candidatus Polarisedimenticolia bacterium
CAGGTACCCCGCCGGCGTGGGGCGCAGCTCCACGCGCCCCTCCACGCCCGGCAGGCTGACCTCCAGGGCCTCCAGCACGGCCTCCCGCCGGTCCGGCCCGGCCATGGTCCCGGCCAGGGCGTCCAGATCCAGCCCGGGTCCCGCGGGCGGCCAGGCCAGCAGCCAGGCCGCCATCCCCAGCCCCAGGGCCACTCCCGCCGCCAGCGCCGCGCCATAGCGCAGGCCCGGAGCCGGAGCGAGCCACCAGCCGCGCCGGCTCCCGGTGCCCCGCCCCTGGGCCGATGGCGCCCGGCGCCGTGCCGCCTCGGCCAGCACGTGGCCGCGCAGGCCCGCCGGAACGGCCACGTCGCCCGCCGCCCGCAGATGGCCCGTGACCTCCACCATCTCGGCGTGAAGTGCCCGGGCTTCGGGGTCCGCTTGCAGGCGGCGCTCCAGCTCCCGCCCTTCCTCGGCCGAGAGGCTTCCGTCCAGGTCCCGCTCCATGAGGTCGGCGGTCCGGTGATCGATCATGGCCTCACGACCCCGCTGTTGAGGAGGGCCTGGCGCAGGATGCGCCGGGCGGAGAAGAGGGTCGATTTCACCGTCTTCTCCTGCATGCCCAGGATCTCCCCCACCTCCTGGTAGGAGCAGCCCCGGAAGTGCCGCAGGATGATGGCGGCCCGGTGCCGTGGCTTCAGCCGCATGAGGGCCTCCTGCACGCGGCGGCCCGTCTCGCTGCTGCCGCACGACTCCTCGGGGTTCGGGCGCGCCGACTCCAGATCGCCGTCCAGGGGAGCGATCCGCTTCCTGGCGCTGACGAAGTTGAGGGCCTCGTTGATGGCGATGCGGTAGATCCAGCTGAAGAACCTGTACTTTGGGTCGTAGCGATCCAGGTTCTCGAAGGCCTTGACGAAGGCCGTCTGGGTGAGGTCCTCAGCGTCGTCCCGGTCGCTGACCATGCGGTAGACCACGTTGAAGACCGGCCCCTGGTAGGCGTCCACAAGCTGTCCAAAGGCCTCCATGTTCCCATTCCGGCACTCCTCGATCAGGGCCAGATCGTCCGGCTTCATGGGAAGTACAGCCCAGACCTGGAAAAGTTGGCGGCCATGCGCCTTGACGCCCTCGCTTCCGGGTCCATGGCGGCGCGGCGCCGGGCCCCGGCTAGCCCTTCCCGGCCGCCTCGACCTCGAAGATCTGGTCGAAGCCGGAGAACTTGAAGATGTCCCGGATGTGCGGGTTGACATTGACGAGCTTCAGGCCCTTCCCGGAGGGGATGAGGCGCTTCTGCACCCGCAGGAGGACGGCCAGCCCGGCGCTGGAGATGTAGTCCAGCCCGGCCAGGTCCACCATGCGCGGACGGGCCACGTCGTCAAGGAAGGCCTGGGCCCGCTCCGCCTGGGAGGCGTCAAAACGGCCGGTCATGATGATCTCGCCCTGATCCCCCAGCTTGATGTCGAACATGCTCTACTCCAGCTTCTTGATGAAGGTGACCGTGCTTGCGCCATTCTCGTGGCGGTAGCCGATGTCATCCACCAGCTTCTTGACCAGGTGCAGTCCCAGCTTGCCGATGGGACGCTCCTCCACCGTTCCGCGGGTGTCGGCCTCCGGGGCCGCCGTGACATCGAAGGGCTCGGCGGAGGAGTCGGTCAGCCGGACCTGGACCTCTCCCTCCCGGCGCTCCAGGGCGATGCGGATGCCATCCGGATTGCCGGGATTGTACTTGACCATGTTGGTGAACAGCTCCTCGATGGCGAAGTCCACGGCGAACCGGTGCTGCTGGCCGATGGCCTCCCGGCCGAAGAACTCGGCGGTGAAGCGGAAGATCTCGGCCAGACTCGCGAATCTGCGCGGAAACGTGCGCTCGTCCACGTCGGCTCTGCCCCCCGGACGCCCTGGCCCGGGGCGGGCGGGGCGCCCGCTCCCGGCTGGCTGGATTGGCTACCTGAGTATCCCCAAACGCGGCCACCTGTCAAGCCGGCGGCACGGGACTTGCCTCCTCCTGGGGAGCCCCCCGTCAGGGGCCGGTCCAGGGACGTGGCCCGCGCCGCCCTGCGCCATCCCCCCCACGGGAGGCGGAAAGGTGCGCCAGATCGCCCATCCCGGGCGGCCGGCGGCGCCGGGGAGCGACCTCATGGACTCGGTTTGCGTGCGTTGCCATCAGCATGTGGCGGAGGGCGCCGTCTGCTGCGCCGAGCTGCGCCACACCTGGAAATGCCGCCGGTGCGGGGAGCGCACCACCGGCTTCGTGGCCCCCTACGGGCGCTGCTTCCTGTGCGGCGGCGACGTGGAGACGCTGGGGACCCCCGACGCCGGCGATCCGGCCCTGGCCGGGGCGGTGCAGGAGGCGCTGCAGTTCGAGGTGGACATGCTGCAGTTCTACCGCCTGGGGCGGGCCCACGCCCGGGATCCCCGCCAGCGGGCCCTCTTCGACGACCTGGCCCGCCTGGAGCGGGGCCACATCGAGGAGCTGGAGCGAAAGTACCACGTCCACCTGGACCCCCGTGTGCTGGACATGGTGTTCGAGGCGGAGCAGGCCCTGGCCGGCTGGCTGTTCGACGGGATCGACCTGGAGGTGGCTGAGGGGAGCCTGCGGCCCCTGTATCAGCGCGCCCTGGCCATGGAGCGGCGCACCCGCGACCACTTCGCCCGCCGGGCCGCCGAGCTCCCCCCGGGGGAGGAGCGGGACATCTGCCTGGAGCTGGCCGCCGAGGAGGACGAGCACGTGGCCCTCCTGGAGCGGGAGATGGAGCGCCTGGACGCCGCCCAGGGGGAGGCGCCAGGTGCGGCCCGGAACGCCGGACCGCCCTGACCCACCCCACCGGTCCGGAGCTCAGATCCCGCCGGGGCTCACCGGGCTGCGAACCGGATCACCTGGGGCTCCACGACGCGCCGGAAATCCTCCGTCCGCATGCGGATGAGCTCGGTGTGGGAGCCGGCGTTGAAGGCGATCTCCTGGTCCTGCATCAGGCTCTCCGTGGTCAGCACCCGCATCCCGTAGAGATTGCCAAAGGGTGGCATGGCGCCCACCTCGCAGTCGGGGAACCGATTCCGGAACTCCTTCTCGCTGGCCAGCTCCGCCCTCGAGACGCCCACCGCCTCCCTGAGCTTGCCGAGATCCACCTGGTGGGAGGCCGGCAGCACGGCCATGGCCATCTCGCCGTCCAGCTTGATCATGACCGTCTTGGCCATCTCCCGTCCGGGGACATGGGCCGAGGCGGCGATCTCCTGGGAGGTATAGGCCGGCGAGTGCCGGATGATGACGTACTTCACCTTCCGGGTGTCCAGGAACTCCATGAGCTTCTTCACGGGCATGGCGACCTCCCTGGCCACTGGTCGCCGCTTCCTGGCGGACCGCCGACCAGCGGCCCTCAAGGGGGGGATGCTCCAACTCTAGCAACCTCGGGCCGCGGCTTCCCCCCTCCGCGACCCCCGCCTCCCCCTCGGCCTAGGGCGCGGGGCGCTCCCGTGCGGCCGGCGCCGCCGCCAGTCCGCCCGGCTCCAGGTGCCGCTGGAAAAAGCCGGTCATGCGCCGGTAGAAGTGGCGGGAGGCCAGCCCCCGGAAGCCGTGCTTCTGCGCCGGGTAGATGGCGTCCTCGAACAGCTTCTCCGCCCCCACCAAAGCCTGGATGAGCACCAGGGTGTTCTGGGGATGGACGTTGTCGTCGCCTGTTCCATGCACCACCAGGAGCGGGTCGGCCAGCTGGGCGGCGTAGGTCACCGGCGAGGAGGCCCGGTACCCCTCGGGGTTGTCGCCGGGGTGATCCAGGTAGCGCTCGGTCCAGATGGTGTCGTACAGCCGCCAGTCGGTGACCGGCGCCCCGGCGACGCCGGCGGCCCATACCCCCGGGCGGTTGAGCAGGCAGTAGAGGGTGTTGGTTCCGCCGCCGGACCAGCCCCACAGCCCGATGCGGCTTGCGTCCACGCCCGGCTGCTGGCGCAGGTACTCCACGGCCGCGAGCTGCGCCGCCAGGTTGATCTCCCCGAAGCGCCGGTGCTGGCGATCCTCGCCGGACTTGCCGAAGAACGCCGAGGCCTGGTTGTCGACGCTGAGCACCAGGTAGCCCCGGGCGGCCATCATCTTGTGCCACAGATCCCGCCCGCGGCCGTCCCAGCGGTTGACCACCACCTGGGAGCCCGGCCCGCCGTAGTGGTACATGAGGGCCGGCCGTCCCGACCCGGGTGGCGGCCCTGCGGGCCGCAGCAGGCGCGCCGGCAGCGCGTCCCCCCCGGGGCCGGGCAGGGTCAGGAACTCCCAGCGGGGGAGGTCCGCGGGATCGAACTCCAGGGGCGCGGCGGGCAGGTCCAGAGGCCGCTCCAGGCCCGGGCCGCGCACGCGCCGCACCCTGGGGTGATCGGCGTCACTCCAGGCGTGGACCCACAGCCCGCCCCGGGGCGCTGGCAGGACCTCGTTCCAGCCGGGCTCCGGCGTGAGGATCTCCACCTCTCCGGCCGGCGGCACGGGGCCGGCCAGAGGGATCTTCAGGATGTGGCGATCCGTGGCGCCCAGCCCGGCGGTGCGGAACGCCTCGCAGAGCAGCCAGCCTCCGGCCTCGTCCACCTGCAGCAGATCGGTGATGGCCCAACCCTCGGGCGTGAGGCGCCTCAGGCGGCGGCCCGCGGCGTCGTGCAGATCGAGACGCCGCCAGCCGTCCTGCTCCGTTCCCCGGATGAACCCACCTCCGGACAGGAAGGCGAAGTCGTTCCCCAGGTTGATCCAGGTGGGCCAGGTCTCGGTGAGCACCACGTCGCACGCGCCCCGGGCCGCGTCGCACAGCAGCAGATCGAGGCGATCCTGCTCCCGGTTGAGGCGCTGGATCATGAGCTTGCGCCCGGAGGGATGCCACGCCACCCGCGCCAGGTAGGCCTCCTCCTCGCCGGTCTGCATCCAGACGGTGCGTCCGCCCGATCGCGCCTGGACCACGCCGATCCGGACGCGGGGGTTGTCCGTGCCTGCCTTGGGGTATCGCTGCCAGTTCACCCGCGGGTAGGTGGGCGTATCGTCCACCAGCGGATACGAGGCCACTGGCGTCTCGTCGAACTGGTAGAAGGCGATGCGCCGGCTGTCCGGGCTCCACCAGAACCCGGTGGCGTCGCGCCCCCAGATCTCCTCCCAGTAGACCCAGTCGGTGTCGCCATTGAGGGTGACGCCGGGCCGGCCGTCCCGCGTCAGGCGCCGCTCACGGCCGCTGCCGGGGTCAAGCACGTGCAGATCCGCGTCCCGCACGTACGCCAGCAGCCGGCCGTCGGGGGAGAAGGCCGGGCCGGTCTCCGCGGCGGCCGTCTCGGTCAGGCGCCGCGGCCCGCCGTCGGCACCCACCAGGTACAGGTCGCCCCCACCCTCCACCAGGAGCTCGCCCGAGGAAGGGGTCCACTGGAACGCCTCGGCGTCCCGCCCGGCGCCAGGGCCGGGGAGACCGCCCGGGGCCACCACCCGGGCAGGGGGCCCGCCGGAGCGGGGTGACAGGACCCACAGACCGTCCCCCTCCCCGTCGTTCCACCGGAACGCCAGCTGCTCGCCGTCACCGCTCCAGGCCAGTCCAGCGGGATCGCCCGCGGACCCCTCGTCCGGCACGATGAGCTTGAAGTCCACCTGGCGCGAGGCGGCGGCGGGTGCGGCACACAGGGCGGCCAGCAGAAGCGGGAGCAAGGGGCGGCAGGTCCTCATGGATCTCCTCCGGCCCCGCATGTTAGCCCGATTGCCGGCCGGCCACGGCCCCCGCGGTTGACTCGGGCGGCCATCCGCCTAGATTGGCAGCAGGGGCGAGCATGCCCGGGCGACCCGGGAGCGGGCCGCACCGGCGCCGCTCCGGCAGGTGCCACGGCATGTCCCCCCCGCCGGTGCCGCCCGTGTCGACTCCGCCCACATCCTCGCGCTGCCTGGTGCCGCTGCTGGCGCTGGCCGCCGCCGGCTGCCTCATGGCTGGCCCGGCTGGCCTGCCCAGACTCGCCATGGTGGAGCACGGGCTGCGGCTGGAGATGGAGATCCCGGCCGACGGCTGGGTGGATCTGGAGCCTGGGCCCGCCCGCGCCGGGCGCCTGGACGTCAACCCCATCCTGGCGGCCGAGGACTCGGCGCCCCCGGCGATCCTCCAGGGTTTGCGCCACTACGGCCGCTACTACTTCCTGGCCGAGGGGTTCCGCCACGTGTGGGAGGTCACGCCGCGGCCGGGCACCGCCACCGCCACCTATCGCCCGGTGGCCGTGGCGGACGACGGCCTTCCCGCCGGCGCCCGCCTCTCCGCCTACGGGCCGCAGGGGCGCGCCTGCGTCCGGCTGGACCGCCCTGACCTCGACCCCCTCTTCATTCCCCCGGGAGGACAGGCGCGTGATCACTGCGGCTAGCCTGCTGCTCCTGGGTCTGGGAGTCGCGACCACGGCGCCGCCGCCTCAGGCCGCGGCGGCACTCGAGAGCCCCGATCTCCAGGGGCTCTACCTGGCGGCCCGTGAGCGGCTTCGCCAGGGCGACCTGGAACAGGCGCGGGTCGCGGCGGCCCAGGCGGAGGGGCTGCTGCGCTCCGATCCGGCCTGGGATCCCGACGGTCTGTTCCGGCACTCCCTCCTCCCTGCCCTGCGCGTGCGCCTGGAGCGGCTGGAGGCTGCCGCCCGTGGGCTGGAGGAGCTGGCCGCCGCTGCCGGCGAGCGCCTCGCGAAGCCCCGCCCGCCCGCCGGCGCCACCGGGCTGGCGGCCTACGAGACCTGGGCCGGCGCCCTGGCCGGGGAACTGCGCGACGAGCGCGAGGGGTACCTGCTGGAGGCCCTCCCTGATCCCGCCGACCGGGACGCGGTGCGCCTGACCCCCAGCTTCAACCGCAACGAGCGGGTGATCGAGGCGGGCAGCCTGCGCGCCCTGATCACCGCCCTGGAGGCGAACCTCTCCGGCCTGCCCGAGGTGGATGGCCGCGTGCAGGCGCTGAAGGGACGGCTGGAGGCGGCCCGCCGTGAGTCCCAGGAGGCCCTCCGGGAGCGCCAGCGCCTGGAGCAGGAGATGTCGGTGGTGGAGGCCCGGCAGCGCATCTACCTGGCTGCCCTGGCCGACTCCCTCGGTGAGGGGATCGTCCGCGCCCTTCCCACAGACCGCATGCACCCCCAGGAGGTGGGCCGCGTCTTCTCCGACCTGCTGCGCCGCCGCCGGCTCCTGATCCAGACCGAGACGGGTCAGACGATCCGGGAGCAGCGCCTGCGCCTGGAGGAGATCCGCCGCTACCGGCACATCAACGCCGTCCAGTCCCAGGCGGGGCTCTCGCCGGACCTCAACGGGGAGATCGATGCCCTCGAGGCGGCGGTCAAGGCGCTGCCGGTGACCGACCCGGCCGTGAAGTCGGCCTCGGCCGGCTGGCTGGAGTGCTGCTTCTCCAGCTGCCGCTAGCCCGCAGAAGGCTCCCGCCCCGGGGCATGAACGGCCACCCACCGCGGTTGGGTTGGGTATGCTCCCGGTGGCCATGCTCCTGCCCACCCTCATCGCCGCCGGCCTGCTGGCCGGTGGGCCGGCACCGGACGTCCCCGCAGGTGATCCCGCCCCGCCGTTTCCCACCGGCCAGGTCATCGAGAAGGTGGCCTGCCTGGGCGACCCGGACAGGAGCTACGCCCTCTACCTCCCCTCGGGCTACACCCCCTCCCGGCGCTGGCCGGTTCTCATCGCCATGGACCCCAGGGGCCGCGCCCTGATCCCGCTGGACCTGTTTCGCCCCGCCGCCGAGCGCCTGGGCGTGATCGTCATGAGCTCGTACGACACGCGCAGTGACGGGCCCAGGGAGCCCAACGTCATGGCCCTGCGTGCCATGTTGCCCGACATGGAGCGGCGGCTCGCCGCGGACACGCGCCGGGTCATGCTCACCGGCTTCTCGGGGACGGCCAGGGCTGGCTGGGATTTCGCCGTGCTCCTGGACGGTATGGTCGCCGGCGTCATCGGCGTGGGCGCCGGCTACCCGGCCCACCTCCCCCTCCCCGACCCGCTCCCCTTCGCCTTCTATGGTGCGGCGGGCCACCTGGACTTCAACTTCGACGAGTTGCTGGCCCTGGAC
>JBFGDW010000158.1:0-7991 GCA_041580435.1 Candidatus Polarisedimenticolia bacterium
AGCCCCGCAGCGGCCAGCGCACCGCCGGCGGCGGCCAGGGCCAGGGCCAGCCATCCCGGGGAGACCATGAGGGCGGCCGAAAGCAGGACGATCCCCGCCGCCAGGGCGGCCAGGGCACGCGCTCCGGACTGGGGTTGTGCGGCGGACTCCGGGCCCACGGGTTCCTCCCCGGCCGGATCCGCCCCCGGGTCGAGGGGATCCAGCGGGGTGAACATATGTGCCCCCCGGTGGCGATTCAAGCCGGCTCCGGCCCCCGGCGCGGCGGCGGCTCGGGACGCACCCGCAGCGTGGAGGCCCGGGGGAGGAGAACCGTCCCCGGCGGCAGCCCCCTCCCCTTGCGCACGTGCCGGGCCTGGGTCCAGCGCACGGCCACCGGGCCTCCTCCCGGCGCCTTGCTGAAGTGGGCCGCCAGGGCCGCCGCCCGGCGCAGCACCGCCGCCGGCAGGTCGGCGCGGCGCCCCGGGTTGCGAACCACCACGTGGGCGCCCGGATAGTCGGCGGCGTGCAGCCAGAAGTCGTGGGGCGCCGCCAGCCGGAAGGTGAGGAAGTCGTTGGCGTCGGCGGCCCCTCCCACCAGCACGTGCCACTCCCCCTCCAGGGTGAAGCGTCGGACCTTCCGGAAGCGGGGGTCCTTCTCCAGGCGCCGGAGGCGCACCGGCGCCGGCCGGGCCGGCGCGGAGCGGCTGCGGCCCGGGACCTCCCGGAGCCAGCCGGGGAGGTCTTCCTCCAGACGCTCCAGCTCGGGCAGCGCGGCGACCCCCTCTGCCCGGCCGGCCAGGGTCCGGACGGCCGCCAGGCGCTCCCGCACCTGCTCCTGCTTCTGGCGCACTCCCGCCTCCGCCGCCGACAGCCGCCCGGCCTGACGGAACAGGCGATCGGCCTCGTCCTGGGGCGTGGTTCCCGGAGCCAGCGGCACCTGGATCCACCCACCGTCCGGGTCGTAGGGGTCAGGGACCTCCACCCGGTCCCCCTGCCGCCGGGCGTGCGAGAGGCCAGCCAGCAGCGCCTCGGCCCGGCGCCGCAGATCCGGATGGGAGGCGGCCGCGGCCGCCTCGGACTGCAGCGCCTTCTCCAGGCGCGCCAGCCGCGACCCCTCCCGTCGCAGCCGACGCCGCAGGTCCCCCAGGCGCCGCTCCGCCCGCCGGCGGCGCTCCAGCCAGAGGGTGAGGCGCACCACGGCGTCCCCCAGCAGCGGCGTCTCCAGGAACAGGGGATCCCCCTCCAGCGGCCCGTCGGGCCGGACGGCGGGCGGTCCGCCGGGCCAGGGGAGCAGCGGGTCGATCTCCGCCTCCGGCGCCGGCACCGCCAGCCCCGGGCGCCGTGGCAGGCGCCCGGGCGCCTCCCAGGTCGCCGCAGCCTCCTCGCCCGGAGGCCCCACCTTCTCTTCTGCAGCAGACGGAGGTCGGGTGCCCGGCGGGGGCGGGGGGCGCCAGGGGGTCCCCGGCGGCAGCGCGCCGCCGGGCCTGCCGGCCTCCCGCAGGCGCGCCCGCACTGTCCCCGCCCCATCCACTAGATAGATGTTGCCGGCCCCTCCCAGGATCTCCACGATGAGCGCGTCTCCCCCCTCCAGGCGTACACGCGCCACCCGCTCGCCCGCCAGCAGGTCCACCCCCTCCAGCCGTTGACCCGCAAGCCCGGCGGTGATCTCCCTGGGAATGGCCGCCTCCGCGGCCGCCGGCAGGCGCAAGGTGGTGGCCGCCAGGTGCCCCCCTGCGGGTCCGGCCGCCAGGTCCAGCGCGGGGGTCTTGGCCGGCTCGAGGATCAGCGCCAGGCCGGAGGCCGGGCGGGGAAGGACCGACCGCACCCGGGCGCCGGCGCAGCGGGCACCCGCCTCGGCGGCCAGGCGCTCCAGGACGGGGCGCTGCATGGGGGGGGTGGCGCCCCGGTCAGTGGGACAGGGCGCTCTTGATGGAGACGTTGACCGCCTTGTCCAGCTTCTTCTCGGCGGCCTCCTCCGACAGGCTGGCCACCAGCGCCACCTCGCTCACGATGAGGTAGCGGGCCCGGTCCAGCATCTTCCGCTCCCGGTAGGAGAGGGGCTTGTGCTGGGACAGCAGCATCAGGTTCTTGTACACCGAGGCCACCTCGACGATGCTGCCGGTGCGCATCTTCTCCGAGTTCTCCTGGTAGCGCCCCTTCCAGTCCCCGTAGGTGTCGATGGAGCCGTCCCTCAGGATGCGAAAGAGCTTGTCCACCTCGCGCTTGCTGGCCACCGGGCGCAGCCCCACCTCGGTGGTGTTGGTGACCGGGACCATGACGGTGGAGTCGTTGGCCAGGATGCGCAGGGTGTAGAACGACTGCTTCGAGCCGCCGATCTTGCGGTCCAGGATCTCCTCCACGACGCCGATGCCGTGGTTCGGGTAGATAACCTTGTCGCCCTTCTTGAATTCCAGCGCCATCAGCGGGACCCCTTCCTCGCCCCTGCGGGGGAGAATCGAGTCTCATATTGTAGCATGCCCGCGTCGGCACGGCCCCGCGGACACCTTGACGCCGGCCGCGACCCCTGGGATGATGACGCCCTGCGCCGGCCGGAGTGGCGGAACAGGGAGACGCAGGGGACTCAAAATCCCCCGGGGGCAACCCCGTGCCGGTTCGAGTCCGGCCTCCGGTACCAGCGGGGGTCCCCTTGAAATTCCGCGTGATACAGGATAGAAAACGCCGGGCGCGGCGACGCGCCGGCTCCCCGCAGCCTGCCGCGCCCATTCCTAACCCAAGCGCCTGTCGATACCGAGTACCCAGGAGAGTCCGGATGAAGAAGATCCACGCCCTGTCCCTCATGGTCCTGCCGGCCGTCCTTGTCGCCTGCGGCGGCGGCGAGCCCAAGGCCCCCAGCCCGGCCCCGGCGGCCGCCCCCTCGGCCCCCGCGGCGGCGCCGGCCGCCCCCGTCAAGGGGACGGCGTCGGTGACGGGCACCGTCGCCTTCCAGGGCCAGGCCCCCAAGGCGGAGGCCATCAGCATGAACGCCGACCCGGCGTGCCAGAAGGCCCATTCGGGCACCGTCTACGGCGACACGGTGGTGGTGAACGACAACGGCACGCTGCGCAACGTGTTCGTCCACGTCAAGGCGGGCCTCGAGGGGAAGAAGTACCCCGTTCCGTCCGAGCCGGTGGTGGTGGACCAGATGGGCTGCCGCTACTCCCCCCACGTTCTGGGGATGATGGCGGGCCAGACCCTCAAGATCCTCAACAGCGACGACACACTCCACAACGTCCACGCCCTCCCCTCCAAGAACGAGCAGTTCAACATCGCCATGCCCAAGTTCATGAAGGAGAAGGAGGTCACCTTCAAGACCCCCGAGACCATGATCAAGGTGAAGTGCGAGGTGCACCCCTGGATGAGCGCCTGGATCGGCGTGCTGGACCACCCCTACTTCAGCGTTAGCGGCGAGACCGGGGCCTTCTCCCTGGATGAGCTCCCGGCCGGCACCTACACCGTCGAGGCGTGGCATGAGAAGTACGGCACCCAGACCCAGGAGGTCACGGTGGGCGACGGCGAGGCCAAGGAGATCGCCTTCACCTTCACCGCCCAGTAGGCCGGGCGGGGGAGGACGGCCCAGCGGCGGCACCATGGACCTGCATCAGATCTCCAGCGCCCTCGTTGTCCTGACCGGCGCGCTGTTCGTGGCCGTGCAGGCGGGGCTGCTGGCTGTGCTCTGGCGGCGGCGGCGCCGGGCCAGAGCCGAGGGCGTGGCGGTGGGGCTGGAGGCCGCCTGGTCCCTGGTGCCAGCGGCGCTCCTGATCCTGCTGCTGCTGCTGGTGGTTCAGGACGCTCCCCGGGATGCGGCGCCGGATGCGGCGCCGACGGCGGCGACGGGGAAGGACGCATGAGACCCGGCCTGCGCCTGCTCCACGCCCACGCCCTGCTCACCGCCGGCGCCACGGCCTTCCTGGTGTTTGCCGGTGGCATGGTCACCAGCACCGGGTCGGGCCTGGCCGTCCCTGACTGGCCGCTCTCCTACGGCACCCTCTTCCCCCCCATGGTGGGAGGCGTCTTCTACGAGCACGGCCACCGCATGGTGGCCGGGGCGGTGGCGCTGCTCACCGCGCTTCTGGCCCTCATGGCCTGGCGCTGGGAGCCCCGGCGCTGGGTCCGCCGGCTGGCGCTGGGGGCCCTGGCCCTGGTGCTGCTGCAGGCCGTCCTGGGCGGCCTCACCGTCATCTACCTCCTGCCGGTGGGCATCTCCGTGGCCCACGCCGGGGTGGCCAACCTGTTCTTCTGCCTGACGGTGACCCTGGCGGTGGTCACCTCACCGCGCTTCAGGCGCCCCCCCGCCCCGGCGGCGGCGGGTGCGACCGGGGGCGTCTGGGTGGCGCTCGCCGCGCTGGTCTATGCCCAGATCCTGCTGGGGGCGCTCATGCGTCACACCGGCGCCGGACTGGCCATCCCCGACTTTCCCCTGGCCCTGGGCCGCATCCTGCCGCCCCTGGACAGCTGGCCGGTGGCCATCCACTATGCCCACCGCGCGGGGGCCGTGGTGGTCACCGTTGCCGCGCTCCCCCTCATCATCCGTGCCCTGGCCCGGCGGCCGCGGATCGGCGCGGCACCGGCCGCGGCCCTGGCGCTCCTCATCCCCGTCCAGATCACCCTGGGGGCGTTCACCGTGTGGAGCGCCAAGGGGGCGGTCATCACCTCGCTGCACGTGCTGGCCGGCACCCTCATCCTGGGCGCGTCCCTGTGGGGCGCGCTCCTGGGGCTGCGGGCGGTCCGCGCCGCCGGCGGGGATGCCCCCGTGCAGGCGCCCGCGCCCGCCCTCCGGGAGGAGCCGGCATGACCGTGCTGGAGGCGGGGCTGCCGCTGGCCCGGTCCCGGGCAGCGGACCTGGTGGACCTCACCAAGCCGAGGATCACCCTCATGATCCTCCTGACCGCGCTGCTGGGGTACACCCTGGGAGCCGGCGGCAGCCTGGGGCTGGTGGTGATCCCCCTCCTGGCGGGAACGGCCCTCATCGCCTCGGGCAGCAGCGTGCTCAACCAGTACCTGGAGCGCGACCTGGACGGCCGCATGCGGCGCACCGAGGGGCGCCCCCTGCCGGCGGGTCGGCTCCGCCCGGGCGAGGCGCTGCGGTTCGGTGTGGTGCTGTCGGTGGCCGGCCTGGGAGTCCTTCTGCTGCTGGTGAACCTCCTGACCGGGCTCCTGGCCGCTGCCACCTTGCTGAGCTACGTGGCCGTCTACACCCCGCTCAAGCGCCATACCTCCCTGGCCACCATCGTGGGGGCCGTGCCAGGGGCGCTGCCGCCTGTGGGGGGCTGGGCCGCCGCCACCGGTCGGATCGGGCCGGAGGCCGCCATCCTCTTCGCCCTGGTCTTCCTCTGGCAGATCCCCCACTTCCTGGCCATCGCCCACCTCTACCGCGAGGACTACCGCCGCTCGGGAATGCCCATGCTCCCGGTGCTGGAACCCGACGGGCGCGCCACCGCACGGCAGGTCAGCCTCTACGCCTCGGCCCTGCTGCCGGTGAGCCTGCTCCCCTCGGTCATCGGCCTGGCCGGTCCGCTCTACCTGGCCGGCGCGCTGCTCCTGGGCCTGGCCTTCGCGGGGTTCGGGCTCGCCTTCGCCCGCAACCGCACCCTGCTCCATGCCCGGCGCCTCCTGCTCGCCTCGGTCATCTACCTGCCCCTCCTGTCCGGGCTGCTCATGATCGATCAGGCCGGGCGCTGAGCCCGTCCGACCCCGGCGCCTCCCATGACTCCCTCTCCTCCGGTCCTGGTCGACGGCCTGGCTCACCGCTACGGGAGCCGCCAGGCCCTGGCCGGCATCACCTTCCAGGTGGAGGCTGGCGAGATCTTCGGCCTGCTGGGGCCCAACGGCAGCGGCAAGACCACCCTGTTCCGCATCCTGTCCACCCTCATGCCCCCTGGCGCCGGCCGGGCGCTGATCTTCGGCTTCGACGTGGCGGCCCAGCCTGCTGACGTGCGCCGGCGCATCGGCGTCGTGTTCCAGTCACCGGCCCTGGACGGCCACCTGACGGTGGCCGAGAACCTGCGCCACCATGCGCGCCTCCAGGGACTGGGGGGAGCACAGCGTCGGCAGAGGGTGGACGAGGCACTGGCGGCGCTGGGGCTGGCGGAGCGGGCGGACGATGCGGTGAAGACCTTGAGCGGCGGCCTCCGCCGGCGGGTGGACCTCGCCCGGGGACTCCTCCATGATCCCTCCCTCCTCATCCTGGACGAGCCGTCCACCGGTCTGGACCCGGGAGCCAGGCGCCAGCTCTGGCAGCACCTGGACACGGTGCGGGGCCGCCGGCCGCTCACCATCCTCCTGACGAGCCACTTCATGGAGGAAGGGGATCGGTGCCAGCGGGTGGCCATCCTGGATGCCGGCCGCCTGGTGGCCCTGGACACCCCGGCGGCCCTGCGCAAGACCGTGGGCGGCAGCGTCGTCACCGTGCGCGGCGAGGAGGACGGCGACGGGGGGGAGGCGCTGGCCGCGGCCATCCGCGAGCGCTTCCAGCTGGAGACGCAGGTCCTGGACGGCTCGGTCCGCATCGCCCACCCGGAGGGAGCCACGCTGGTGCCGCGCCTGGCGGCCGCCTTTCCGGGACGCCTCGCCTCGGTCAGCGTCCAGTCCCCCACCCTGGAGGATGTCTTCATCCAGCGCACGGGCCATGGCTTCCACATGGCAAGCCCGGCGGAGGCGGGACAGTGAGTCACGCGGTCCAGGGGGCCGACGCGCCGGCGCCGGCGCCCCGGCCGGGGCTGATCGGGCCGACCCTCGGCCTCCTGCAGCGGGAGGTCATCCGCTTCGTGCGCCAGCGCAGCCGGCTGTTCAGCGCCCTGGGACAGCCGGTGCTGTTCTGGCTGCTCCTGGGCTCCGGCTTCGGCGCCTCCTTCACGCCGCCCGGCGCCCCTCCCGGGACCGGATACATGACCTGGGTCTTCCCGGGGATCCTGGTCCTGGTCCTCCTTTTCACCGCCGTCTTCTCCACCATCTCCATCATCGAGGACCGGCAGGCCGGCTTCCTGCAGGCGGTGCTCGTGGCCCCCGTCCCGCGCCTGGCCATCGTCCTGGGAAAGGTGCTGGGAGGGACTGTGCTGGCAGTGGCGCAGGGGGCGCTCCTGCTGCTGGCGGCGCCCCTGGCCGGCATCCCCCTCACGCCGGCGGCGGTGGGGCTGGCGCTGGTGGCCATGGTGGGGGCGGCCCTGGCCCTCACCAGCGTGGGGGTCTGCATGGCCTGGCGCATGGAGTCGACCCAGGGGTTTCACATGGTGATGAACCTCCTGCTGCTGCCCATGTGGCTGCTGTCAGGCGCCTTCTTCCCCCTGGAGGGGGCGCCGTCCTGGATGCGCCTGGGGATGGAGATGAATCCCCTGACCTACGGCGTGGCCGCCCTGCGCCGGGCCCTGTCGTGGTCCACGCCGGCGGTCCTGGACGCGCTGCCGCCGCTGGGTGTCTCCCTGGGGGTCACCGCCCTGTTCGGCGCCGCCGCCCTGGGGACCGCGGTGCTGCTGGTGCGGGCGCGCCCCGGGACGGCGCCATGATCGGGCTGCGCGACCTGCCCGCCGTCAACGCCACCCTCAACGCCACCGCCGCGGCCTGGCTGGTGGCCGGGCTGGTGATGGTCCGGCGGCGCCGCATCCGGGCCCACCGGGCGTGCATGCTGGCCGCCTTCGCCACCTCCACCCTGTTCCTGGTCTCGTACCTGGTGTACCACGCCCAGGTGGGCTCCACGCCTTTCACCGGGCAGGGGGCCGTGCGCCTGGCCTACTTCGCCATCCTCATCAGCCACACGGTGCTGGCGGCGCTGGTTCCCCCCCTGGCCCTGATCACCCTGGTCCGGGGGCTGCGCGGGCGCATCCCGGCCCACCGGGCCATCGCACGCTGGACCCTCCCCATCTGGCTGTACGTGTCGGTGACCGGAGTGGCGGTGTACTGGATGCTCTACCGGCTCTGATCCGGCCCGCCCGGGCCCGGAGGCTGGAACGCTCCGTCCCAGTCCCGTGCCTTCCAGGTGAGCCAGGCCAGCGCGGCCACCAGCAGGTTCACCGGCACCC
>JBFGDW010000159.1:0-7965 GCA_041580435.1 Candidatus Polarisedimenticolia bacterium
CGGGCCGCGGCCGCGAAGGAGTCCAGGATCCAGCGCCGGGCGGCGCCGATCCCCCTGGTCTCCGAGACCGTGTCCGACAGGGTGTGCCGCGTGCCGAACCCGGCCAGGCGATCCACGTCGGCGCGCAGGCGGGCGGCGGAGACCTCCTTGATGAGGCTTGCCGCGGCGGCGGGGGGCCGCCCCTCGGGCACCGCGCCGGGGAAGGCGTGCCCGCCCCGGCCAGAGCGGGCGGCGGTGGCGGGCGCGGGCGCTGTGCTGATGACCACCGCCACGGCGCACGCCAGCGCTGCTATCCGGCTCACCGGGACCCCGAGCCCCGGGGCGGCGCGTTGGAAGTCCAGCGCGCCATCCAGTCCAGCACCTCGGCGTGCCACTTGAGGGCATTGGCCGGCTTCAGCACCCAGTGGTTCTCGTCGGGGAAGTGCAGCAGCCGCGCCTCCACCCCCCGGCGCCGCAGGGCCGTGAACGTGGCGAACGCCTCGGTCTCGGGCACCCGGTAGTCCAGGGCACCGTGAATCACCAGCATGGGCGTCTTCCAGTTCTTCACGTACGCCGCCGGGTTCCAGCGCTCGTACAGCTCCGGCTTGTCCCAGGGGGTGCCGCCGAACTCCCACTCGGGGAACCACAGCTCCTCGGTGGTGTGGTACATGGACGACAGGTCGAACAGCCCATCGTGGTTCACCAGGCAGCGGAACCGGTCGGTGTGGCCGGCCACCCAGTTGATCATGTAGCCGCCGTAGGAGGCGCCCAGGGCGCACATGCGGTTCCTGTCCACCGCCGGCTGGCTGGCCAGGATGTGATCCAGCCCCATCATGAGGTCCTGGAACGGCGCGCCCCCCCAGTCGCCGGTGATGGAGTCGGTGAACGCCTGCCCGTAGCCGGTGGAGCCGTGGAAGTTGATGGCCACGGCGACGTAGCCGGCGCCGGCGTAGATCTGCGGGTTCCAGCGGTAGTGGAACGCGTCCTGCCACGCCCCTTGCGGGCCGCCGTGGATGAGGAACGCCAGCGGGTAGCGGCGGCCGGCGGAGAAGCCCGGCGGCTTCACCAGCCAGCCGTGGACCTTCTCCCCGCGCGCCCCCTGGAACCAGAAGTCCTCCACGGCGCCCATCTCCACGCCGGCCAGGCGCGCCGCATTCGCCGAGGTGAGGCGCCGTGCCGCCCCGCCCCGCGCCTCGATGACGAACAGATCGGCCGGCGAGGTCAGGCTGTCCTGCAGGAAGAAGACGCGCCCCTTGGGACCCACCGCCACCGACGTGTTGTGGTGCTCGCTCACCAGCGGCTTCACCCCACCGCCCGGGACCGCCACCGTGAAGATGCGCAGCCGCCCGTGCTCCTGGGCCGTGACCACCAGCCCGCGGGAATCAGGCAGCCACGCCAGACTCCCCACCGAGCGGTCCCAGCCGGAGGTGATCCGCTGGGGCGGGCCGAGATCGCCCCGGGCATCCCGCGGGCGCAGCACCACCTGGAAGCGGTCCGCCTCGAAGCCGGGCCGCTCCATGGCCACGTAGGCCAGCCACTTGCCATCGGGGGAGTAGGCCGGCATCGTGTCCCACGCCCGGTTCTGGGTGGTCACCTTGCGGGGCGCGGCGGTGCCGTCGGCCGGCACCCGGAACAGGTCCACGTCGGTGCGCCAGGAGGGCTCGCTCCCCGGCAGATCCTTGGCGGCGAAGATCAGCTCCCGGCCGTCGGGGGAAAAGGCGATCTCCTCGCCACCGCCGAAGGGGCGCGTGGGACTGTCGGCGTCCATCCCCGCCATGAGATCCCGGGGCGTGCCCAGGCGCAGGGAGCCGCCACCCGGTGCCGCCCCCGGCTTGCCGCCGGAGGCCGCCACCAGCGGCGCCACGAACAGGTGGCTGCGGCGGCCGTCCTCCCAGCTGTCCCAGTGGCGGTACAGCAGCTCGGTGTAGACCCGGGCCTGCACCGGCGACGCCTCCTGCTCCTTGACCCGGTTCGCGGTGCAGTCCAGGTCCTCGCAGTCGGGGAAGACCTCCAGGGTGAAGGAAACGCTGGTGCCGCCCGGCGCCACCGCCAGGTTGGCCACGTCCAGAGGCAGGTCGCTCACCTGCCAGGCCTCGCCGCCGTCGGTGCGGATGGCCCAGATCTGCGACGAGCCGCCGCGGCTGGACAGGAACAGCAGCAGGTTGGGAGTGGCCCAGCGCGGCGAGCTGTCCTTCACCTCGCCCAGGGTCAGCGGTCGGGGAGCGCCTCCGTCGGCGGCGATCAGCCACAGCCGTGAGGTGCTGCCGTTCCTCTCGATGCTGTAGTCCCGGGCGGCGTAGGCCACCTGGCTGCCGTCGGGGGAGGGCTGGGGGTCCGACAGTCGGGTCACGCCCCACAGCGCCTCGGGGGTCAGCCCGCCGGCGGATGCCTGCGCCGTGCCCGCCGCCACCAGAATCGCGGCCACCAGCAGCCGGAGCCCGGCCCAGGCGGCGGCCCGCCGCCTCGCGCGTCGCGTCATGGCCCCCACCTCAGTAGCGCGGCGGGGTGGAGAGGAAGGCCCGGAGCTTGCGGCTGCGCGAGGGGTGGCGCAGCTTGCGCAGGGCCTTGGACTCGATCTGGCGGATCCGCTCCCGGGTGACCTCGAACGCCTTGCCCACCTCCTCGAGAGTGTGCTCGGTGCCGTCCCCCATGCCGAAGCGCATCTTGAGGACGTTCTCCTCCCGCTGCGACAGGGTGTCCAGGACCGACTGGGTCTGCTCCCGCAGGTTGAGGTTGATGACCGACTCGATGGGGGAGGCGACCCTGGGGTCCTCGATGAACTCGCCCAGGTGGCTGTCCTCGTCCTCGCCGATGGGCGTCTCCAGGCTGATGGGCTCCTGGGCGATGCGCATGACCCTGCGCACCTTGGCCACGGGCAGGCCCATCTTCTCGGCGACCTCCTCGGGCAGCGGCTCGCGGCCGATCTCCTGCACCAGCGACCGGGAGGTGCGCACCAGCTTGTTGATGGTCTCGATCATGTGGACCGGGATGCGGATGGTACGCGCCTGGTCGGCGATGGCCCGGGTGATGGCCTGGCGGATCCACCAGGTTGCGTAGGTGGAGAACTTGTAGCCCCGGCGGTACTCGAACTTCTCCACCGCCTTCATGAGGCCGATGTTCCCCTCCTGGATCAGGTCCAGGAACTGGAGGCCGCGGTTGGTGTACTTCTTGGCAATGGACACCACCAGGCGCAGGTTGGCCTCCACCAGCTCGTGCTTGGCGTTGGCCATCTGCCACTCGGCCTTCTCCACCATGCGGGTGATCCGGGGCAGGTCGTCCCCCTTCACACCGGTCTTGTCCTCGGCCTGGCGGATCTGGCGCCGGATCTCCGCCACCCGCCGGCGCAGCCCACGGCGCGTCTCCTCCAGGCTGGCCAGCTTGAGGCGGCGCTGGACCTCCTTGAGCTCCTGGCCCATGGAGCTGGCGAAGCGGCCCAGGCTCTTGACCTCCAGGGCGATCTCCAGGAGCGCCCGCTCGGGGATGGCCACCGCCCCGGCCTTGCGCGCCGCCAGGACCGTCCAGCGGCGCACCGAGACCTGGGCGGCCTTGTGGGCGGCCGAGTCCTTCTTCATCCGGGTCATGCGCCGGCGCAGGGCATCCATCTCACGGTTGATCCGCGCCAGCTCCTTGAGTCCGCTGCGCGCGCGGCTGAAGGTCTCGGGCTGGCCGGACCATGCCTCCTCGTCGTATCCGGGCTCGGCTCCCTCCCCGGTGGCCTGGATGCGCCGGGAGATCTTCTCCAGCTCGTGGAGCCGCGAGTCCAGGACCGAGGTGCGCGCCAGGGCGCGCAGCAGGCTGCGGCGGCCGCGCTCGATGCGGCGGGCGATCTCCACCTCCCCCTCCCGGTCCAGCAGGGGGACCGTGCCCATCTCGCGCAGGTACATGCGCACCGGGTCGTTGGTCTTCTCGAGCCCCTGTTCCAGCGGGCGCGAGGACTCGCGCTGGAGCTTGCGCCGGGCGGCAGCGTTGGTGCGGTACTTGTCCCCCGACTCGAGGATCTCGATGCCGTTGTCGGCAAGCACCTGGAAGATGCGGTCGATCTCGTCCACCGACCGGATGCTGGCCGGGAGCAGGTCGTCCACCTCCTCGTAGACCAAAAACCCCTTCTCCCTGCCCAGCGTGAGCAGCTGTCTGACTTCCGCGTACTTCTCCTCGACTCGCAAGCTTCTCCCCCCTGGACCCCTTCCTCGTGGAAGGGATCACGGGCCGGACGCCCCGCCCGCCGCCTCACGGCTGCGGTCAGGACAGGGCGTCGATCTGTCGCCGCAGCTCCAGCTTCCTCCTCAAGAGCTCGTCGATCTGGGCGGCCTGGCCGGTCTCCTCCGTGCCCTGCTGCAGCAGCCGCTGCAATCGACGGCTTTCCTCCTCGAGCTTCTCCCGCCTGAGGGCGTTCCAGCACGCTTCCCAGTCGGCCGCGGCCAGCCCCGGGAAGTCCCCCAGCGCGATCTCCAGCAATCTCTCCCTGTCCTCCGTCTCGACGATCCCCTCCAGGGCCTCCACGGTCACCGGGTGCCCGCCGCGCTGCTGATCCAGGACCGCCGCGAACAGCCGCTGGCAGGCGAACCCCTGGAAGTCCTCCTCCCGGGCACTGGCCAGGAGCCGGTCCCGGGCGGCGGCGTCGTTGAGCGCCAGGTAGAGCAGGCGCCGCTCCGCCTCGGTGATCCGCCGGGACGGACGCTGGTGGGCGCGGGCCGGGGGCGGCGGCGGCTCGTCGGCGCGGCGCGCCGGCGCGATGCGGCGGAACTCCTCCCGCACCGCCTCCTCGGGCAGGTCCAGCCGATCGGCCACCCGTGACAGCGCCGCCGCGCGCAGCACGCGGTTCCCCACCGCCGCCAGCCGGGGCAGCACCTCGCCGGCGGCCCGGGCCTTCCCCTCGGGCGTGGACAGATCCTTCCCCTCGGCGGCACGGACCAGCAGCGCCTCCACGAAGGAGGGGGCCCCGGCGGCCAGCTCGCGGTAGGCCTCGGCGCCGTGGGCGACGATGAAATCGTCGGGGTCCTGCCCATCGGGCAGCTCCAGCACCTGCAGGTCGTAGTCCTGCTCCAGCAGGACCGACACCGCCCGGTCGGCGGCGTCGCGCCCGGCCCGGTCGGCGTCGAAGTTGATCACCGCCTTCGAGGTGAAGCGTCCCAGCAGGCGCCCGTGCTCCGGGGTGAAGCCCGTGCCCAGCACCGCCGCCACGTTCTGGATGCCCGCCTGCCACAGGGCCGCGAAGTCGGTGTACCCCTCCACCAGGATGGCCACGCCGGCCTCGCGGATGGCCTCGCGGGACCAGGACAGGCCGTAGAGGTGGCGCCCCTTGTGGAAGACCGGCGTCTCGGGCGAGTTGAGGTACTTGGGCTCGTCGTCCCCCAGGGTGCGGCCGCCGAACCCGATGATGCCGCCCCCCACCCGCTCGATGGGGAACATGAGGCGGTTGCGGAACCGGTCGTAGCTGCCGCCGCCGCCGCGCCGCTCCACCGCGAGCCCCGAGCGGACGATCTCCTCCTCGCGGAAGCCTGCGCGGCGCAGCCGCGACTTGAGGCCGTCCCAGCCGTCGGGGGCATGACCGATGCCCAGGGCCTTGACCGTCTCGGCACCCAGGCCGCGGCGCTCCAGGTAGGCCCGGGCTGCGGCCCCCTGGGGCGAGGCCAGGGTGGCGCGGTAGAAGGCGGCCGCCTCCCGGTGCATCTCCAGCACGCGGGCCGTCTCGCTCCCCTCACCGCCGGCGTGGCGGGGGATGGGAACGCCATGGCGCACCGCGAGCTGGCGCAGCGCGTCGGGAAACTCCACCTTCTCGGTGAGCATGTAGAACTTGAAGATGTCACCGCCGGTGCGGCAGCCGAAGCAGAAGAAGAGCTGCTTGTCGGGGTCGACGGTGAAGGAGGGGGTCTTCTCGTTGTGGAAGGGGCAGAGGCCCTTGAGCTTGCGCCCGGCCTTCTTGAGGGAGACGTACTCGGAGACGAGCCGCGCGATGTCCGCGGCGGCCCGGACATCCTGCACAAAATCGCCCCGGGAAAGGCCTCCCACTGCCCTCCCTTCCGGGGGAGCGCACTCCCCCGCCTGGACCGCTCCTAGATCATGCGGAGCACGGCCCCATCAACGGACCGATCAAAGACTCTGAGCGGCGTGAAATCTCGGCAGACCCTGTCCGCCGGACGGCGGATTCCGACCGACGGGAAAATGGCTTGTAAAAATGGCTGCCCGTAAATATAGGAGGGCCCCCCGGGGGTGTCAAGGAAAGGTGCGGGAAATACCTCACTTTTTGCGGCCTCCCCGGACCATGAGGTCGGCGGCCAGGGCCGCTCCCAGCCCGTTGTCGATGTTGACCACCACCAGGCCGCCGGCACACGAGCTCAGCATGGACAGCAGGGCACTGACCCCTCCCGCGGACACCCCGTACCCCACGCTGGTGGGGACCCCGATGACCGGGCAGCCCACCAGGCCGGCCACCACCGACGGCAGGGCCCCCTCCATGCCGGCCACGGCGATCACTACCCGCGCCCGCGCCAGCTCGCTCCGGCTGCCCAGGAGCCGGTGCAGCCCGGCCACCCCCACGTCGGTGATCCGGGTGACGGCGTGCCCCAGCGCCTCCAGGGTCAGCGCCGCCTCGTCCGCCACCGGCAGATCGGTGGTTCCTGCGCAGCAGACGACGATGCCAGTGCGGCGCTTGCGGGGCGCGCGGCCCACGACCGCCATCCGGGCGGCCCGGTGCAGGCGGGCACCCGGGAAATCCCGCTCGATCCGATCCAGGGCCGCCTCGGAGAGACGGGTGGCCACCACCGGCCCCCCCGCCGCGGCCATCCTGCCGGCGATGCGCGCCACCTGCTCGGCGCTCTTCCCCTCACCGTAGATGATCTCGGGAGCCCCGCGCCGCAGGCGGCGGTGGTGGTCGATCTTGGCGTCGCCGAGATCCTCGAAGGGGAGGTGGCGCAGCGCCTCAAGGGCGGCGGCGGTGCCGATCTTCCCCTTGCGGAGCTTCTCGAGGAGCGTGCGGAGGCGGGCCGGATCCATGGGCGATGAGGCGCAAAGCATAGCACCATTGACACTTCTCTCCGGGCTGCACTAGCCTCCCGCCATGTCCCCGCGCGGCAAGGAGAAGCGGCGCCACGGGCGCGTGGCGGAGCGCCTCACCCTGGAGACCCTGGGGGGCGACTTCGGCACCATCGAGCTGGAGACGGCCAACCTGAGCCTGGGCGGGGCGTACTGCCTCTCCACCCAGCCGATTCCCCCCATGACCCGGCTGCGCCTCAACATCTTCCTCCCCTCCAGCGACGGGCGCGCGGCCCGCATGCACTACCCCATCGAGGTGGATGCGGTGGTGGTGCGCACCGAGGAGCTGGAGGGATCGGCGCCGGAGACGGCCGCGGCGGAGGTCAAGGCGCCGCCCGGTGGTGGGAACGGGCACCCCGGGCCCGCGGCCTACCGGCTGGCCCTTTTCTTCGCCGGGATGACCGACGAGAACCGCCAGGATCTCGCCCGTTTCCTGGAGTCCCGGACCGACGAATGAGCCCCGGCAAGGAGCTCATCGTTGGCGTCACCGGGGCGTCGGGCTCCGCCGCCGCCGTGGCCCTGCTGCGCGCCCTCCTGCGCCAGGGGGAGGTGGGCCGGATCCACCTGGTCATCTCCGATGCCGCCTTCACCGTCATGTCCCAGGAGCTGGACGCCCCGGGGCTGGACGCCGAGGGGTTCGTCCGGCGCTTCCTGGAGGGGGACCGGCGGGTGGTGGCCTACCGCAACGGGCAGCTTGCCGCACCCATCGCGTCGGGCAGCCACCGGACCCACGGGATGGTCATCATCCCCTGCAGTGTCAACACGCTGGCCGCCATCGCCGCGGGGATCGCCGACCGGCTGCTGACCCGGGCCGCCGACGTGGTGCTCAAGGAGCGCCGGCCGCTGCTGCTGGCGGTGCGAGAGACTCCCCTGGGGACGGTGCACCTGGAGAACATGCTGCGGGTGAGCCGGAACGGGGCCGTGGTCTTCCCCATTTCCCCGGCCTTCTACGCC
>JBFGDW010000160.1:0-7845 GCA_041580435.1 Candidatus Polarisedimenticolia bacterium
AATGGGTAGCAACGGGGAAGAGAGAGGACCGGAGCCATCATGAAGATCGGGCAGACACACGAGCACGACACGGTCATCCTGCACCTCTCCGGCCACCTGGGCGTGGGCGAGTCGGTCCGCATCCTGGCCGCCGCGGTGCGCCGGGCCCTGGCCAGCGGCGCCTCGGGCGTGGTCCTGGACCTGTCCGGGGTGGGCTACCTGGATGCCGCCGGCATCGGCGTCCTCATCGCGGCCCATCGCCGCGCCCTGCGCGACGGCCGCCGCCTGGTGCTGACCGGCCTGCGCGCCCGGGTCCGGAGCATCCTGGGGCTGGCCCGGGTGGACGGCGTGCTGGACTGCGCCAGGGACCAGACCTCGGCCCTGGCCCGGGTCCTGCACACGGAGATCCTGGAGTCCTCGCTGGCCGGTAAGGGTGCCCCTGGCACCACCCCAATGGCCCTCAAGCCGACGGTGGTCTGAGGCCGCTCAGGCCTCGCCCAGCAGCTCCTGGCCCGGGTCGAGGCGCTCCCAGGCCCGGCCGGCCGCCCAGATCAGTCCGGCCGCCTCCACCAGGAGGGGCAAGGCCGCCACGACCCCAAGGATCGGCAGCTCCCACGCCGTCAGGCGCAAGCCGGCGAGCCACTGCACCGCCACCACGGCGCCGGCCAGGGCCAGACCCGGCAGGACGCCGATCACCACCGCCAGGAACAGCACCCAGGTCACCAGCAGGTTCTGCCCGAAGCGGGCGGCCCCCTTCTGGCGCACGGCGCCGAGGCGCACCCAGCCCGGGAAGAGCAGGGCGGCCAGGTTCTGCACCGCGGTGGAGACAGCGCTGACGCCCAGCGCCAGGGGGAGGCAGCCCGCCACCAGGGCCAGCAGGGCCACGCCGTCGGGGGCGCCCAGGCTCGCCAGCCAGCCGTCTGGCAGCCCCTTGACGCCCAGGGCATCCCCGCTCCACCGCCCCCTCAGCCAGCCGCCGGTGTGAGCACCCAGCAGGAGGCCGCCCCCGAGCAGGGCCCTCAGCATGGCCTGCACCACCGGCGCCGCAACCTCGGCGGCCACCAGGGTCGTTCCCGGCAGAGGCCAGGGGCGGATCACCTCTGCATGCAGGAGATCGGTGCGCAGGTCGGTGCGCAGGTGCAGCCCGCTCAGCAGCGGAAAGAGGAACAGCAGCACCGCGCCGCCGGCTCCCATGAGCACGAGGAGGATCTCGGCCAGGCGGAGAGCCGGCAGCGCGGGCAGGAAGGCCACCGCCAGAGTGGCGGCGGCCAGGGCCGCCGCGCCCAGCAGGAGGGTGGCCGACAGCCTCCTGCGCCCGCGCTGCAGCAGGTTCTTCCACACGATGGCCACCGCCGGATGCCCCGCGGGCGGGAGCGGGAAGGGGATCCGCCGCCGGGCGCGGTCCGAGGTGCGGCGTAGCTTCGCCGCAGGCTCGGCGGCGTCGGCCAGGCGGCGGGCCCGCTCCAGGGAGGCGTCCTCGAACCGGGCCTGGGAGCGGACGACCCAGACGGCGTGCAGTGTGAGCAGCACCGCCGGGACGAGGAGGGCCGTGGCCCGCTCCGCCGCGCCCTGAGCCAGCAGCGGCGCCAGGATCCAGCGCAGCGGCGCCAGCAGGGTGGAGGCGCCGGTCTCCCACGCTTGGGTCCCCAGCGCCTCCAGGTAGCGAATGAGGCTGTCGCGTCCCCTGACGCCGGCGGCCGCCGTGCGGGCCTGGAGCTCGGCCAGCATGAGCGTCGTGCCAGCCGCCCCCAGGTAGAGGACCCAGCCCGCCCCCACCGCCAGGCGCCGCCGAAGGGCCGCGGCCCGGGGCATCTCCCGCAGCCGGGCGTGCCAGAGGTCGCGGGCCTTGGCATGGAGATCCCAGAGGGTGAGCAGGAGCCAGACGACCAGCAGGAGGGCGAGCCGCTGCCCTGGCGACCCCCTGGAGGCGAAGACCACCAGGATGAGCGCCCCGAACAGGACGCCGGCCTGGCTGCGGAGCAGGGCGTAGGCGATCACCTGGGAGCGGCGCAGGGGTGCGGGCAGCAGCAGGGCGATCTCCGCCTCGTTGAGGTGGAGGGCGGCGCGCCGCCAGGGGATGATCCACCCCGAGGCCACCACCGCGGCCGCCGCGAAGGCCGCCACCGTGAGGGGGCCGTCCACCGTTCCGGGCGGCAGCCGCGCCAGCAGCTCATCCAGGCCGCCGCCCCCCACGCGGAGCGTGCCGCCCACGGCCCGCAACAGGGCCGGCCCCAGGAAGAGGCCCAGCCAGAGCGCCACCCCCAGCAGGCCCAGCAGGTAGCGCGGCTGGCGCAGGAGCCGCAGCCAGCGGTGCAGCCGGCCGCGCAGGAGCCGCAGCTGCAGCTCCAGCAGGGCCCGGGTCACGGCCCCTCGCCTGTGCCGGTGGCGCGCAGGAAGATCTCCTCCAGACCGGCGCCGGCGTCCAGATCAGGAACCGCGGCCCGGATCTCCGCCAGGGTTCCGCTCATGACCTCCCGGCCCCGCTGCAGGATGAGCACCCGCTGGCAGATCTCCTCCACCAGGTGGAGCATGTGGGAGGAGACCAGCACCGCGGCCCCGGTGCCCGCGGTGGCCACGATGGTGCGCTTCATCTGGCGCATGGCCCCTGGATCGAGGCCGGTGAGAGGCTCGTCCAGGATCAGCGCCCGGGGCGCGTGCATGAGGGCGGCGGCGATCATGAGCTTCTGCTTCATGCCGCGGCTCAGCTCGCCCGGGTAGGCGCGCTGACGGTCGGCCAGTCCGAACTGGGACAGGAGCTGGGTGGCCCGGGCGGCACCGTCGGCGACGCCGTACAGCCGGGCGACCACCTGCAGGTGATCCCAGACCGTGAGGTAGTCGAACAGGCGCGGCTCGTCAGGGACGAAGGCCAGGCGGCGGCGGGCCTCCACCCGGTCAGCCTCCAGGTCGAACCCCGCGATGGTGATCCGTCCCGAGGTGGGAGGCACGATCCCCGCCAGGCAGCGGAGGGTGGTGGTCTTGCCGGCGCCATTGGGCCCCACCAGCCCCAGGATCTCGCCGGTTCCCACGTGGAGCGACAGGCCGTCCACGGCGCGGAAGCCGTCGTAGGACTTGACCAGGGTTTCCAGGGCAATCATGGGAGGGGTGTCCCGGGCGGTGGCCCGAAGGCGGCGAGTATGGCACTTCGGCTGAGCGCCTGCCAGGCACTCCGTTGGACGCCGCCGCGGGCGCCCCGCTAGAATGGGGACAGCTCCCGTGTCCCGGACGGGTTGGCCGGGGAGGCCCATGTCCGAGTTTCCCAAGCGGCTCGAGACCATCCAGCGGCGGCTGCGGTTCTTCGACTTCTCCCTGGAGAATCTGGGAATCGCCAACCGCCAGGGCTACTTCATGGACCTCAACCCGAGCTGGGAGGAGGTCCTGGGACACGACGTGGAGACGCTGCGCTCCCGGCCGTACCACGACTTCATCCACCCCGACGACCAGCCGGTGACCCGGGCCAAGCTGGGCGAGCTGGAGCGGGCCGGCGACGAGGCGGTGCGCTTCTGGAACCGGTGCCGGTGCAAGGACGGCTCCTACCGCCTCATGATGTGGAGCTGCCGCCTGGCCGACGGACTGGTCTACGTGGTGGGCCGGGACATCCACTGGCTCACCACCGAGGGGCGGGCCAGTGGACGGCTGGCCCGGGGAGACGCCCCCCAGCCCAGCCGCGACTCGGGCCAGAGCCTGGACATGGGCTTTGCCTACCGCCGGCAGCGCTTCTTCGAGTTCTCCCTGGACATGCTCTGCATCGCCACCGCCCGTGGCTACTTCATCGACCTCAATCCCAGCTGGGAGCGGACCCTGGGCTACACCCTTGCGGAGCTCACCTCCCGGCCGTTCCTGGACTTCGTCCACCCCGACGACCGGGAGCCGACCCTGGCCGAGGCCGCCCGGCTGCAGGAGCCGAACACCTACACGGTGGGCTTCGCCAACCGCTACCGGTGCAAGGACGGCTCCTACCGCTGGCTGCACTGGCACACCCGGGTGGTGGAGGGCTACTTCTACGCCGTGGCCCGGGACATCACCGATCTGGTGAAGCAGAGCGAAGCCGGGGACGTGCAGGCCTCGCTGCTCCTGGACCCCGAGTCCATGCGCCGGCTGGACCCCTCCTCGGACTAGGGGCGCGGCCAGGGCTCAGCCGCGCCGGCCGGCGGCCTTGTAGGTCTGATCCAGCATGGGGCGCGGCCCGGATGACCTGTTCGCCGTCCCGCGGTGGAGCATGTTGCCGTCCCGCAGGAGGACATCCCCCTGCTTCAGTCCCAGCGACACCGGGTAGAGCCGCGGCAGCGTCTCGAACGGGAACGCCAGCTCCGACCGGGGAAGCAGGTGCGAGCCGGGGATCACCTCCATGGCACCGTTCTCAGGGGTGAAGTCCACCAGCGGGATGTTGAAGGTCACCCGCACGGTCCGGTTGGGTGCGGTCAGGTCCGGCGTCTCGTCCAGGGTCTGGTCGGGGTGCCAGGTCATGGGGACCGCGCCGGGGAAGGGGCACTCCACCTGGGTCCAGCCGCGGCGCCAGCCTCCCGCGGGGGCGAGGATGCGCCCGACCAGATCCTCCGCCACCGGGTTCTGGGTGAACATCTCCTGGTAGAACGGCCCGTCCAGCAGCTGCTGGTAGCGGGTGAGGTCGAAGGCGATGCGGGACGGCCCCCGCAGGGCGCTCCCCTCGCCGCGGGTCGCCGCGGCGAACTCGCCGCGCAGGATGGGCAGGAGCTCCTGGTGGAACGCCTCCACCGCGCCTGGGGGCAGCAGCCCTGGCAGCACCACGAAGCCGTTGAGGCGAAACTCCTTGAGCCGGAGCTGCGTGAGGTCCGGGGTTGTGTTCACCCGGGCATCCTGGCTCAGGCCGGGCCCCTGAGCGGCACGCGCACCAGAACCCAGGCCAGGACGGCGAACAGCGCCACGTAGAGCCATGTTCCCCAGGCCTCCAGCACGCCGGCGGTGCTCATGCCCAGCCAGGCGCTGGCCACCGAGCTGACCCCGCCGGGCGGATCGTCCGGCAGCACCAGGTAGAGGGACGCCAGCACCACGGCCATCAGCGCCTCGCCGGCGATGAGCCCCGAGGCCACCAGGGTGCCCCGGTTCTCCGAGGCCAGCCGGGCCGCCGGGTCCAGCCGGCGCCGGGCCCGCAGCCGCTCCACCACCCACGCCAGCACGCCGCCGGCGAAGATGGCGGCGGTGCTGTCCAGGTGCAGGTACATCCCCACGGCGATGAGCATGGGGGAGGGGGAGCCGATGAGGACCAGGGCCGTGGCGAAGGCGATGCCGATGCCGATGAGGGCCCAGGGCATGTTGCCGCTGACGATGCCGGTGGCCAGCTGGGCCATGAGACCCGCCTGGGGCGCCGGCAGCTCCGGGCCGCCGATCCCCCCCTGGGTTCCCTGGTGGAGCAAGGCCATGGGCCAGATCAGGACGAACGCCACCAGCACGGTGGCGATCATCTCGGCCACCTCCATGCGCCAGGGGGTGCCGCCCAGGAGATGGCCCACCTTCAGGTCCTGGATCATGTCCCCGGCCAGGGCGGACGTGCAGCAGACCACCGCCGCGACTCCCAGCACCGCCGCCACTCCGCCGGCGCCGGTGACGCCCATGGCCACCATGAGCAGGGCGGCGATGATGAGGGTGGACAGGGCCAGGCCGCTGATGGGCTGGTTGGAGCCGCCGATGAGCCCCACCAGGTAGCCGCCCACGGCGGCGAACAGGAAGCCGGTGACGGTCATGACCAGGGAGGCCACCAGGGCCCCGGCGAGGCTGTCGGTGAAGAACCAGTACAGCGCCGTCATGGGCACGATGGTGGCCGCCACGCCGAAGGTGATCCACTTCAGCGAGATGTCCACCTCCAGGCGGGAGCCGGCGTCCTCGGCGCTCTCGATCAAGGCCTTCTTGCGGAAGTCGGCCACCACCCGTCCGAACGCCTGCCCCAGGGAGGCCCGCAGCCCGAACAGGGTGTGGACGGCACCCACCAGCATGGCCCCCACGGCGATGGGGCGCACGTAGTTGCGCCAGACCGAGGCGGCGATGGCCGACGGGTCGGCCTCACCGCCCACCCGGCGCGCCAGATCCGGGTCCATGAACATGAGCAGCGGCACTAGGAAGAGCCAGCCGAACACGCCGCCGGAGAAGGCCACCGCCGCCAGCCTCGGCCCGATGATGTAGCCCACCGCCACCAGGGCGGGGGAGGCCGCCGGCGTGGCCAGGTAGGCGCCGCCGGCGTGGGTGACCTGTCCCAGGGGGGCGTCGGCCCCGCCGTGGGTCACCAGGGATCGGGGAAACGCCACCACGCGCTCCACGGCGTATCGGATGATCTCGATCCCCCGGGAGTTCTTGAGCAGCTCCAGGGCGGCGCTCAGGCCGATGGCGCCGAAGACGAAGCGGGCGCCGCTCTCCCCCTTCTGGCCCGCCTTGACCAGCTCGGCGCAGGCCGCCGACTCGGGGAAGGGGAGCTCGGCGTCCTCCACCAGCGTGCGCCGCAGGAGGATGACGAACAGCACACCCAGGACGCCCCCCACCAGCATGATCCAGGTGCTGGACCAGTAGTCGAAGGCGGCCCACACCGGGCGCCCGTCCACCCGGGCGATGAGGAAGGCGGGGAGGGTGAAGATGGCGCCGGCCACCAGCGCCTCGCCCACCGAGGCCGAGGTGCGGGCGATGTTCTGCTCCAGGACGTTGCCCCGGAAGAAGGGGAGCCGGAAGGCGGCGATGGCCACCACCGCCGCCGGGAAGGTGGCCGAGACGGTGAGGCCGGCCTTCAGCCCCAGGTAGGCGTTGGCGGCCCCCAGAACCACCGCCATCACCACCCCCAGCAGCACCGCCTTGAGGGTCAGCTCGGGAAGCTGGCTCTCGGCGGGGACGTAGGGGACGTGGGGCCGCTGGGCCACGGGCTAGCTCGCCAGGAATCGGCGCCGGGGGGCCTGGCCGGGGTCCGGGGCCGCCTGCCGCGCGCCTGCCCGGCGTGGGGACGGGCTGAAGATGCGGTGGCGGGGCGGTGCGCTCATCTCGGATGGTTTCCGGCCGGGCGCGGCCACGGCCGCCGCCCACAGTGACACCCGCGGCCGCCGGGCGCAAGGGGAGGGGCACTGGCGGTGGCCCGGCAAAAATGTGGCGATCCGGCTCCTGAGTTGTATGACCAGCAGAAGGATGGTGGATTCACCCCGCGAGAGGGGGCCGGCCTGGCGCGCTGCCACGCCGGCTCCCTTCTCAGTTCCTCAGGCTGTCTTGCCGGTCGGGCCATCCCCTGGCGGCGTGAAGAACGGCTCCCACTTCTCCCGGGGCGATGCCGGCGTCATGAGGCTGACCAGGATCAGCAGGCTGGTGGACAGGATCACCCCCGGCACCACGATGTAGTCGCTGCTGGCGAAGTCGAACTCGGTCCCCCCCAGGGTCATCGCGAAGGGGATGCCGGCCCCGGCCAGAAGCTTGATCCCGACGATGCTGCCCAGGCCGCCCACGATGCAGGCCAGCCCCCCCTGGGGCGTCACCCGCCGCCAGAGGAAGGCGGCCAGCAGTGCTGGCGTGAGGCTCGCCCCCACCAGACTGTAGGCATAGAGAGCCATGGACAGCACCGTGGGGAAGAAGTTCAACAGCACGATCCCAAGGGCACCGAAGATCACGATGGCCACCCGTTGCACCAGGACCTTCCTGCCCTCGCTGGCGCTGGGATTCAGAAAACGCTCGTAGATGTCCCGGCTCACGTTGGTTGAGGGCACCAGCAGGAACGTGTTGCCGGTGGAGAGCACGATGGCGATGGCCGCGGCAAGCAGCAACGCTCCGGCGAACAAGGGAAGGCTGTGGCGTGCCATGTAAAGAATGATGGTCTCGGACGCCGCCCGCCCCACGATGCTCGTCTCGTCCATGAGCGTCGGATACGCC
>JBFGDW010000161.1:0-7731 GCA_041580435.1 Candidatus Polarisedimenticolia bacterium
CTTCTACAGTGGCACCGGTGAGCGGCCGCGGCGCCTGGCCGCCATCATGGGCGCCCTCTACGACCTGGTCCTCAACCGCTTCTGGGTGGATGAGCTGTACGAGGCGGCCATCTTGCGGCCGTTCCGGTTCCTGTGCCGCGCCTCCGACGCGGTGGACCGGTTCGTGGTGGACCTGGCGGTGAACGCCACGGCCATCGTCACCGAGATCGCCGGCCACGTGCTCAAGCTGTTCCAGACCGGGGCGGTGCGCTCCTACGCCCTGTCCTTCTTCGTGGGGGCAGTGGCCCTCCTGGCCTGGCTGGTGCTGGGATGACCGGCATCGTCATCACCGGGGCCGACTGGGCCATGCTGGGGCCGCTGCTGACCCTGGCCGGCGCGGCCTGCGTCCTGCTTCTGGTGGCGGGGACCGGCGCACGCCGGGGACGCGTGCCCCACGTCCTGGCCCTGGCCGGGCTGGGCGCCGCCATGGGCTCCCTGGCCGCCGTGGCCCGGGGGGCCAGCCAGGTGTCCACCTTCGGCGGGATGCTGGTCATGGACCGGCCCGCCGTCTTCATGTCGGCCATCGTGCTGGCCGCCGCCCTGCTGGGGGTGCTCCTCTCCCGCCAGTACCTGGAGCGGGCGCCGGCCCCGGCGGCCGAGTACCTCGCCCTCCTGCTCCTGGCGGCGCTGGGCATGCTGGTCATGGCGGCCACCAACAACCTGCTGGTCATGTTCGTGGGGCTGGAGGTGCTGTCGGTGGCCCTGTACGTCCTGGCGGGGATCACCCGGGACTGGTCTCGCTCCCTGGAAGCGGCCATGAAGTACTTCCTGCTGGGGGCGTTCTCCACCGGGTTCATCCTCTACGGCATGGCCTTCCTCTACGGCGCCACCGGGACGCTGGATCTGATGGCCATGGGCCGGAGCGTGCGGGACCTGACGGGCGCCCAGGGGGAAAGCGGCGCTGCGGTCATGCTGCTGGCGGGCCTGGGACTCATGATCATCGGCCTGGCCTTCAAGGTGGCGGCGGTGCCGTTCCACTGGTGGGCCCCCGACGTCTATGAGGGAAGCCCCACGCCGGTCACCGCCTTCATGGCCGTGGGCACCAAGGGGGTGGCGTTTCTGGCCCTCATCCGCGTGGTGACGGTGGCCTTCGGCGATGCGCTGGTGCCGCGCTGGACGGTGGTGCTGGGGGTGCTGGCCCTGCTCTCCATGGTGGTGGGCAACCTGGTGGCCCTGACCCAGCGCAACGTGAAGCGGCTGCTGGCCTACTCGTCGGTGGCCCACGCCGGCTACCTGCTGGTGGCAGTGGCCGCGGGCAGCGATCTGGGGACCAGCGCGCTCCTGTTCTACTTCGCCTCCTACCTCCTGACCACCCTGGGCGCCTTCGGCATCGCCGGCCTGGTGGCCGAGACCACGCCCAGCGGGGACGAGGGGTACGGCCTGCTCCGGTACGCGGGTCTGTCCCGCAGCCATCCCGCCCTGGCCCTGGCCATGGCGGTGTTCATGGTCTCCCTCATCGGCGTGCCGCCCACGTCGGGCTTCGTGGGGAAGTACTTCATCTTCCAGGCCGCCGTGGCCCGGGCCATGGAGGGGAGCACCCTGTTCCTGGTCCTGGCGGTGGTGGGCATCCTGACCTCGGTGGTGTCGGCGGCGTACTACCTGCGGGTCATCGTGACCATGTACATGCAGGAACCCGACGGCGAGCCGCTCGTGGTGCGGGCCGATTTGAACTCATCGGTGGCGGTGACGGCCGCGGTGGTAGGCATCCTGGCCTTGGGCCTGTTCCCGAGCCCGCTCTACGACCTCACCCGCAACCTCCACTCGGCCCTGCAAGCCCTGGCCGTCCTCCTCACCGGATGATGGCGGCGTGAAGCTCTCCGATCTCATGGACGCCCGGACGGTGGAGCCGGAGCTGCGCGGTGCCGGGACAGGGGAGGTGCTACGCACCCTGGTGGATCGCCTGGTGGCCGCGGGGCTCATCGGGGATGGCGCCGACGCCCTTCGCCGGCTCGAGGAGCGCGAGAAGGTCATGTCCACCGGGATCGGCGGCGGCATCGCCATCCCCCACGCCCGCACGCCCGAGGTGAGCCGGACCCTGATGGCCCTGGGCCGCAGCCGGGAGGGGGTGGCGTTCAACGCCGTGGACGGCCGTCCGGTGCGCGCGGTCTTCCTCATCCTGGGCCCGCCCGATTCCTCGGCGGAGCACGTGAAGGTGCTGGCGCGAATCGCCCGGCTGGTGAAGCGGCCCGGCTTCCTGGACGAGATGGCGGCCGCCGGGAGCGCCGCCGATCTCATGGCCGTGGTGGCTCGCTTCGAGGAAGGGGTCGAGGGGGCCTGAGGCCCGCCTAGGGGCGCCGGGCGCCCGTCGCCGGCCGGGCCAGGGGCGCGGCCTCGCGCACCCGCTGGGCCATCTCCTGCAGCAGCCGCCGCCCCGTCTCCTCGTCCAGGTCTGACTGCAGGAAGGTGACGGCGAAGGTGTAGCGCCCGGCCCGGCCAAAGAGGGTGAAGAAGCGGCTGGGGGACTGCTCCCCCACACGAAGGTCGTAGCGCTTCTCGAAGGCCTGGTCCACCCCGTTCATGACCACATCCCCCTCATGGATGATCTCCACGTGGGCTTCCTCGGACTGGGACGTGGCGTCGAGCTGGATCTGGAGGGCGTCCATCTCGATGCGGTAGTAGTCCAGGGCCGTCTCGTCACTGGCCATCTCCACCGCCGTGAGCCACACCGCCTGGGGGATCTGGATGTACATCTGGGCGTACCCCTCCCGGAACCCCTCGGTGAGGCGCTGGATGCGCTCCTTCTCGTAGAGCCGGTCGAAGCGGGCGAACAGGGAAGTGCCCAGCTCGGTGCTGCGGGTGTCGCTCCACGCGGCCTCGCGGATGCCGGACCCCACATCCTGGAGAATCTGGAGAAGGGGGCGGGGCGTGTCCTCCTCCGTCAGGCGCCGGCTCTCGGCGGGAGGCTTGTACGGCACCGACGCCGCGGCCCTGGGCTGGGTCCCGGCCTGAGGGCCGCGGTCCTGGGGAGCCTCCTGGGGGGAGGCCAGGGGCCCGCCGGCGGTGGCCAGCAGGCAGGCGGTCAGGGCGAGGGTGCGGCGCATGCTGTGACTCTCCCTACGGCGTGCCCGGCTCGGGCGGGTTGAGGCCCCGGAGCTGGAGGATCCGCTCCAGCACCTCGCCGATGCGATTGTTGGGCGTGGAAGCGCCGGCGGTGACGCCGATGCGGGCCGGCCCTCGGGGCAACCAGGTGGGGGCGGTGACCTCATCTTCGCGGCCCACCGGCTTGTAGCGGATGGAGCCATCGGCCAGCAGGGCGGTGCTGTCCTCGACGTGGTACGCCCGGGTGGGTGTCCCCTCGGCCATCTCGGCCAGATGGTTGGTGTTGGACGAGTTGTACCCGCCAATGACGATGAGCACATCCAGGTTCTGGCCCAGAAGATCCACCACGGCGTCCTGACGCTCCTGGGTGGCGGAGCAGATGGTGTCGAAGGAACGGAAGTGCTCCGCCGGGTGCTCCCGGCCGTAGCGCCGGGCCAGGGCCTCGCCCAGCCGCCGGGCGATGGCCAGGGACTCGCTGGAGAGCATGGTGGTCTGGTTGGCCACGCCGATGCGCGCCAGGTCCCGGTCGGGATCGAACCCGGGGGAGCAGGCACGGCCGAAGCGCGCCAGGAAGGCAGCCCGATCTCCGCCCGTCTCGATGTATCGGCAGACCTCCTCGGCCTCTTCCATGTCCCGGACCACCAGGTAGTGCCCCCGGCTGTTCCGGCCCCGCGCCCACGAGGCGGTGGCCCGGGTCTCCTCGTGGGCCACCTTGCCGTGAATGACGCTGGTGAAGCCGTCCCGGGCGTTGCGCTGGACGTTCTTCCAGACGTTGAGCACCGATCCGCAGGTGGTGTCCACCAGGACCGCGCCCCGCTCGCGCAGGTGGTCCAGGTCCGATGCCCGGGCGCCGAAGGCCGGCAGGATCACCACGTCTCCGGGCTGAACCGCCGAGAAGTCCACATCCAGGTTGTCGGGGGTGGAGAGGAAGTTGATGTTCATGCGCTCCAGGTTGGAGTTCACGTGGGGGTTGTGGATGATCTCGCCGGTGATGTGGATGCGCCGGTCAGGGAACTGGCGCCGGGTCTCGTAGGCGTACTCCACCGCCCGGTCCACGCCGTAGCAGAAGCCCAGCTCCCGGGCCAGAAGGATCGTCGTGTCGCCGTCGGTCAGGGTGAATTCGTGGGCCCGGAACCAGTCCACCAGGGCGGAGTGGTAATCCCTCTCCAGCTCCGGGGCGATCTGGTTGCCCAGGCCGAAGCCCTTGCGAAAGACGGCTGTGGTGTCCATTGGGAGGAAGTGTACATCACCCCCCCGGGACCCGCCAGCGCAGGGAGGGTGGGGCGGAAGCCCCCTCGAGGGAAGGCCGGGGACCGTCCACCGGCCCCGGCGGGCAGCGTGCGGCCCGGGGCGATCTTTGTTAGCATGAGCTTCTCCTGAGGGTGGAGGGGGCGTCTTGCGAAAAGGTCTGCGGGCCCGGCATGCGGAGATCCCGGAGCTCACCACCCGGCGGCTGTCCATCTATCTCCGCTGCCTGGAGATCCTGGATGCCGCCGGGGTGGAGACGGTCTCCTCCCGGGAGCTGGCCGATCAGTTCCACCTGAACTCGGCGCAGTTCCGCAAGGACCTGGCGTACTTCGGCGAGTTCGGCGTCAGGGGGCTGGGCTACCGGGTCAGTGACCTCAAGACCCAGCTGGTGGAGATCCTGGGGCTGAACCGGCAGATCCGCATGGCCATCATCGGCGGCGGCAACCTGGGCACGGCCCTGGCCGACTACACCGGCTTCAACTCGTCACGCTACCGGGTGGTGGCCCTGTTCGACTCGGACCCCGCCAAGATCGGGACCACCTCACGGGGCGGCGTCCGGGTGCAGGACGTGCGCCAGCTCGCCCAGCAGGTGCGCGAGCAGGCGGTGGACATTGTGGTGCTGGCGGTTCCCGTCGGCGCGGCACAGGCAGTGCTGGACCAGGCCGCGGAGGCGGGCGTCCAGGCGGTGCTCAACTTCGTTCCGGCGCGCCTCAAGGTGCCAGAAGGTGTCCGGCTCAAATCGGTGGATCTCAAGGTTCAGGTGGAGGCTCTGGTGTTCCACCTGGCACGACTGGAGCAGAGCGAGGCGGCGTCAGCCCGCACTCCAACGGGAAGGTGATTCCATGGCCACGACCAAGTCCCCAGCCAAGCGCAGCAAGGCAGCCCCCAAGACGGCGGCCTTCCGGGAAGATCTCAACCCCTTTCACATCGCCGAGGCCCAGTTCGACGAGGCGGCAAGCCATCTGAACCTGGATCCTGGGTTCGCCAAGCTCCTGAAGCAGCCCAAGCGCCAGCTCACCGTCTCGGTGCCCGTGAAGATGGACGACGGGAGCCTGGAGATCTTCGAGGGTTACCGGGTGCAGCACAACGTGGCTCGGGGCCCGGCCAAGGGTGGCATCCGCTACCACCCCGACGTGACCCTGGACGAGGTCAAGGCCCTGGCCTCGTGGATGACCTGGAAGTGCGCCACGGTGAACATCCCCTACGGTGGCGGCAAGGGCGGCGTGGTCTGCAATCCCAAGAAGCTGTCCCAGGGGGAGCTGGAGCGGATCACGCGGCGCTACACCTCGGAGATCTCCATCATCATCGGGCCGTCCACGGACATCCCGGCCCCCGACGTCTACACCGACGCCCAGACCATGGCGTGGATCATGGACACCTACTCCATGAACACGGGAAGCACGGCCCTGGGGGTGGTCACCGGCAAGCCCCTGGCCATCGGCGGCTCCCAGGGGCGCAACGAGGCCACCGCCCGGGGCTGCCAGTTCGTCATACGCGAGGCGTGCAAGGAGCGCAAGCTGGCGCTGCGGGGAGCCCGGGTGGCCGTGCAGGGCTTCGGCAACGCCGGCAACATCGTGGCTCGCCTGCTCCACGGCGACGGCGCCCGGGTCCTGGCGGTGTCCGACTCCAGCGGCGGCATCCTGGCGCGCAACGGCAAGGAAGGCCTGGACCCGTCCAAGGTGCTGGAGCACAAGAAGCGCAAGGGGAGCGTGGTGGGGTTTCCCGGGACCACGCGCATCACCAACGAGGAGCTCCTGGCCCTGGACTGCGACATCCTGGTGCCGGCGGCGCTGGAGAACCAGATCACCCTGGCCAATGCCCGGGACGTCAAGGCGGGCATCGTGGCCGAGGCCGCCAACGGGCCCACCACGCCAGGAGCCGATAAGGTGCTCCACAAGGCCGGCGCCGTGGTCATCCCCGACATCCTGGCCAACGCCGGCGGCGTCACCGTCTCGTACTTCGAGTGGGTCCAGTCGCTGCAGTCGTTTTTCTGGAACGAGATGGACGTCAACGCTCGTCTGGAGGGGATCATGAAGCGGGCCTTCGGCGACGTGCTGGCGGTGGCCAGGGAGTACAAGGTGCCCATGCGCACCGGCGCCTACATCCTGGCCGTGGGCCGCGTCTCGGAGGCCACCCGGCTGCGCGGCATCTATCCGTAGACATCCCCGGCGGCCGGCGGCCCGGCCGGCCCGGCGCCAGGGAGGAGCCATGGCAGAGCTGAGCAAGCGGCAGAAGGACCTTTGCTCCCGATCGCGCTGGGACTTCTCGGGCCTGAGGGCGCTCTTCCTCAACTGCACCCTCAAGAGGTCCCCCGAGAGGTCCCACACCCAGGGGCTCATCGACATCTCCACCGCCATCATGGAGGCCAACGGGGTTCACACGGAGGTCATCCGGCCGGTGGATCATGCCCTGGCCGCAGGCGTCTGGCCCGACATGACCGAGCACGGCTGGGAGCGGGATGACTGGCCGGGGATCTACGAGAAGGTGAAGGCGGCGGACATCCTGGTGATCACATCGCCCATCTGGCTGGGGGAGAAGTCGTCCGTCTGCACGCAGGTCATCGAGCGGCTCTACGCCTCCTCGGGGGATCTCAATGACCAGGGCCAATACGCCTACTACGGCCGCGTGGGCGGCTGCCTCATCACCGGCAACGAGGACGGCGCCAAGCACTGCGCCATGAACATCCTCTACTCGCTGCAGCACCTGGGCTACGTCATCCCGCCCCAGGCCGACGCCGCCTGGGTGGGGGAGGCGGGACCGGGGCCGTCCTACCTGGACCCTGGCTCCGGCGGCCCCGAGAACGACTTCACGAACCGCAACACCACCTTCATGACCTGGAACCTCCTGCACCTGGCCCGCATGATCAGGGACGCCGGCGGCATTCCGGCCCATGGCAACCAGCGCAGCGCCTGGGAGGCCGGGTGCCGTTTCGACGCCCCCAACCCGGAGCACCGGTAGGGCGCGGACCGCCTGGACTGGCACGGTGGCCTCCGGGACCAGCCGGGCGTCGTGCCCGCGGACACCGGCCGGACACGGTGCTATAATCTCCGCGTAGCAAGGCATTTGGGGGCGAAACGGCTTCGACGGGGATGATGAAGCCGGGGTGGCACGCCGAGGTCCCACACACCTCGTAAAACCTGTGGACTCAAACTCAAGTGCCAACGACAACGTTGCACTGGCTGCGTAACTAAACGGAGCCCGTCCCCCGTCCCCTCCTCCCGCTGGGGGCGGTCAGGGCGACGCAATGCGGGATGGTCACGGGGCGAGCCTGGATCCCCGTGACGAGATCAACAGGCTGGCCTGGAGGCACCCCGCCGGACCGGGGGCCGTCGGGCGAGATCAAAAGGCCCGGCTAAGCGTGTAGAAGCCCTTGGCGGAACGTTTCCGGACGCGGGTTCGACTCCC
>JBFGDW010000162.1:0-7708 GCA_041580435.1 Candidatus Polarisedimenticolia bacterium
CTACTCCACGATCTCGGTGACGCTGCCCGCGCCCACCGTGCGGCCGCCCTCGCGGATGGCGAACCGCAGCCCCTTGGCCATGGCGATGGGGGTGATGAGGTTCACCACCAGGCTCGTGTTGTCTCCCGGCATCACCATCTCCACCCCCTCGTTCAGCGTCGCCACCCCCGTCACGTCCGTGGTCCGGAAGTAGAACTGCGGCCGATACCCCGAGAAGAACGGCGTGTGGCGCCCGCCCTCCTCCTTGGTCAGCACGTACACCTCGGCCTTGAACCTGGTGTGGGGCGTGATGGAACCCGGCGCCGCGATGACCTGACCGCGCTCCACGTCCTTACGCTCCGTCCCTCGCAGCAGCAGGCCCACGTTGTCACCGGCCTCGCCCTGGTCCAGGAGCTTCTTGAACATCTCCACCCCCGTGACCACCTTCTTCTGCGTCGGGCGGATCCCCACGATCTCCACTTCCTCGCCCACCTTCACCAGGCCCTGCTCGATCCGGCCCGTCACCACCGTCCCCCGGCCCGAGATGGAGAAGATGTCCTCGATGGGCATGAGCAGCGGCTTGTCCTTGGCACGCTCCGGCTGTGGCACGTACTCGTCCACCTGCTTCATCAGATCCAGAACCTGCTTCTGGGCCTCGTCGTCGCCGTTGAGGGCCTTCAGCGCGCTCAGACGCACGATGGGAATGTCGTCACCGGGAAAATCGTACTGGCTCAGCAGCTCCCGCAGCTCCAGCTCCACCAGGTCCAGCAGCTCCGGGTCGTCCACCATGTCCACCTTGTTCAGCGCCACCACGATGGCCGGCACACCCACCTGCCGCGCCAGCAGGATGTGCTCCCGTGTCTGCGGCATGGGACCGTCCGCCGCCGACACCACCAGGATGGCTCCGTCCATCTGCGCCGCCCCCGTGATCATGTTCTTCACGTAGTCGGCGTGGCCCGGACAGTCCACGTGGGCGTAGTGACGCTTCTCCGTCTCGTACTCCACGTGGGCCGTGGCAATGGTGATGCCCCGCTCACGCTCCTCCGGGGCATTGTCGATGGAGTCGAACGTCCGCACGTTGATCTTCGGGTTCGCCTTCGCCAGCGTCACCGTGATCGCCGCCGTCAGCGTCGTCTTCCCGTGGTCCACGTGACCGATGGTCCCCACGTTCAGGTGCGGCTTCGTACGCTCGAATTTCTCCTTGGCCATGACTTTCCTCCAGCGCGGCCCCGGCGACGGGGACCCAGCTCAATGACTTGTGGCCCCCTGGATCCGGGCGATGACCTCGGCGCTGACCTCCCGCGGGGTCTCCTGGTAGTGGGAGAAGTGCAGGGTATGGGTGGCCCTGCCCTGGGTCAGCGACCGCAGCTGTGTCGTGTATCCGAACATCTCCGCCAGGGGCACGGTCACGCCGATGATCTGGGTGCCGCCCCGGCTGTCCATGGTGACCACCTTCCCCCGGCGGGAGTTGATGTCACCGATGACGTCTCCCATGTACTCCTCGGGAACCACCAGCTCCGCCGCCATGATGGGCTCCAGGAGGACCGGCTCGGCCTGCCGGGCCGCGTCCTTGAAGCCCAGGGAGGCGGCGATCTTGAACGCCAGCTCCGACGAGTCCACCTCGTGGTAGGAGCCGTCCACCAGCCGCACCAGGATGTCCCGGACCTCGTAGCCGGCGAGGATGCCCGTCTCGCAGGCCTCGCGGATCCCCTGCTCCACGGCGCGGATGAACTCCTTGGGGATGGCGCCCCCGACGATCTTGTTCTCGAAGACCAGGCCGCCCCCGGTGGGAAGGGGCTCCACCTCGATCTTCACGTGCCCGTACTGGCCGCGGCCGCCGGTCTGGCGCACGTAGCGCCCCTCGCCCCGGGCGGCCTTGCGGAAGGTCTCCTTGTAGGCCACCTGCGGGCGCCCCACGTTGGCGGTCACCCCGAACTCCCGGGTCAGCCGGTCCACGATGATCTCCAGGTGGAGCTCGCCCATCCCCGAGATGAGGGTCTGGGCCGTGTCGGGATCGGTGTGCACCTTGAGGGTGGGGTCCTCCTGCATGAGCTTGGCCAGGCTGATCCCCAGCTTCTCCTGGTCGGCCTTGGTCTGGGGCTCGATGGCCACCGCGATGACCGGCTCCGGGAACTGCATGGCCTCCAGGATCACCGGGTGGGAGGCGTCGCAGATGGTGTCTCCCGTGACCACGTTCTTCAGCCCCACGGCGGCGGCGATGTCGCCGGCGTAGACCTCCTTGATCTCCTCGCGCTTGTTGGCGTGCATCTTGAGCAGGCGCCCCACCCGGTGCTTCACGCCGCGGGTCGCGTTGAGGACGTGGTCGCCGGTGGCCAGGCGGCCCGAGTAGACCCGGAAGAACGAGAGCTGCCCCACGTAGGCGTCGTTCATGATCTTGAAGATGAGCGCGGAGAAGGGGGCTTCATCGGAGGTCTCGCGGCGCAGCACCGATGCGGGGTCCTCGGCGTGGGCGTCGGGGGCGTGCCCCTGCACCGGCGGGACATCCAGGGGCGAGGGGAGGTAGGCGATGACCGCGTCCAGGAGGGGCTGCACCCCCTTGTTCTTGAAGGCCGAGCCGCACACCACCGGCACGAACTTCAGGGCCAGCGTGCCCTTCCGGATCCCCTGCTTGACCTGCTCCTCGCTGAGCCCGTCGCCGGCCAGGTAGTGCTCCAGCAGGGCGTCGTCCGCCTCGCAGGCCGCCTCCACCAGCTTCTCCCGGGCGGCCTCGGCGGCCGGGCGCATGTCCGCGGGGATCTCGGCGACCTCGTACTCGGCGCCCAGGTCCTCGGTCTTGTACCGGATGGCCCGCATCCCCACCAGGTCGATGACGCCGACGAAGTCCTGCTCCTTGCCCCAGGGAAGCTGCACCGGCACCGGCCGGGCCAGGAGGCGCTTCACCATGGAGTCCAGCACCCGCTGGAAGTCGGCGCCTTGACGGTCCATCTTGTTGACGAAGGCGATGCGGGGGACGAGGTAACGGTCGGCCTGACGCCAGACCGTCTCCGACTGGGGCTCCACGCCGGCCACGCCGCAGAACACCGCCACGGCGCCGTCCAGCACCCTCAGGCTGCGCTCCACCTCCGCGGTGAAGTCCACGTGGCCCGGGGTGTCGATGATGTTGACGCGGTGGTTCTTCCAGAAGCAGGTGGTGGCGGCGGAGGTGATGGTGATGCCCCGCTCCTGCTCCTGGGCCATCCAGTCCATCTGCGCGGTCCCCTCGTGGACCTCCCCGAGCTTGTGCGTGATCCCCGTGTAGTAGAGGATCCGCTCAGTCGTGGTGGTCTTGCCCGCGTCAATGTGGGCCATGATCCCGATGTTCCGGGTCTTCTCGAGCTGGACCAGACGAGGCACCAGAAGTCTCCGCCGGGCGCCGGCGTCGTGCCGGGCCCGCACCGCATGTCCTGCCGTGTTCTCCACAAGTCTTCGGTCAGTGTTCTACCACCGGTAATGGGCGAAGGCCTTGTTGGCCTCGGCCATGCGGTGCGTATCTTCCTTCTTCTTCACGGCGCCCCCCTTCATGTTGGAGGCGTCCAGAAACTCGTTGGCCAGCTTGGCCTTCATCCCCTTCTCGCCGCGGCCCTTGGCATGGGTGATGAGCCAGCGGATGGCCAGGGACAGGCGCCGGGCCGGCTTCACCTCCACGGGGATCTGGTAGGTGGCGCCCCCCACGCGGCGGGCCTTGACCTCCAGGGAGGGCTTCACGTTGTCCACGGCGCGCTTGAAGGCCTTGATGGGGTCATCCCCGGTCTTGTCCTTCACGATGTCCATGGCGCCGTAGAAGATCCCCTCGGCGATGCTCTTCTTGCCGTCGGACATGATGGCGTTGATGAAGCGCGAGGCCAGGGTCGACTGGTACACCGGATCGGGAATCATCTCCCGCTTTGGAACTTCGCGCCGCCTGGGCATGCTCTCGACTCCCCTTCATCACGCCGCCACCGGGCCCCGGACGCCGGGGCCTGAGGCGAAGTGCTTCGTTTCCTAGGCCTTGGGCCGCTTGGCCCCGTACTTGGATCGACCCTGCCGGCGGCCCTCGACGCCCACCGAGTCCAGGGTCCCTCGGATGATGTGGTAGCGCACGCCGGGAAGGTCCTTCACCCGGCCGCCCCGGATCAGCACGATGGAGTGCTCCTGCAGGTTGTGGCCGACTCCCGGGACATACGTGGTCACCTCGATGCCGTTGGTGAGCCGCACCCGGGCCACCTTGCGGAGGGCCGAGTTGGGCTTCTTGGGCGTGGAGGTGTAGACGCGGATGCAGACCCCTCGCTTCTGGGGGGAGCGCTGCAGGGCCGGGGCGCTGGTCTTGTCCTTGACCCGCGTCCTGCCCTTGCGCACGAGCTGATTGATGGTCGGCATCACACGTCCCCGCACGGGGCCGGACGGACCGTCCCCGCGAGCAAAACAGAAGACCGCAAAGGCCTCAATCCAAAGAACTTGAAGCCCTCACGGCGCCGTGGCTTGAAACCGCAACATCCTATCAATCGCCGATCTCCCTTGTCAAGAAGGACCTACGCCGGCACCCTAGGCCGACTGTCCCTTGGAGGAGGCCGAGATGACCTCCTCGATGCGGGCGGCGTCGATGCCCAGGTCGAGCACATCCTCCTCGGCGTCCTCGGCCGGGGGCGGTGGGCCGTCGGGGGCGATCCGGACCTGCCGGTAGAACGGGAAGCCGGTCCCCGCCGGGATGAGCCGGCCCATGATGACGTTCTCCTTCAGGCCCCGCAGGTAGTCCACCCGGCCGGAGATGGCCGCCTCGGTGAGCACCCGGGTGGTCTCCTGGAAGGAGGCCGCCGAGATGAACGAGTCCGTGGACAGGGACGCCTTGGTGATCCCCAGGAGCAGCGGCCGCCCCTTGGCCGGCTCGCCCCCCTCGGTGATGACCCGCTCGTTCTCCCGCTGGAAGCGGAACTTGTCCACCTGCTCGTCCACGATGAAGTCCGTGTCGCCCACGTCCTCCACCTTCACCCAGCGCAGCATCTGCCGGACGATGATCTCGATGTGCTTGTCGTTGATGTTGACGCCCTGGAGCCGGTAGACCTCCTGGATCTCGTTGACCAGGTAGTCCTGCAGCTCCTCCCGGCCCATGACGCTCAGGATGTCGTGGGGATTGCGGGCGCCGTCCACCAGGGGCTCCCCGGCCCGCACCCGCTCGCCCTCCTGCACGTTGATGTGGACGCTGCGGGGGATCTCGTACTCCCTCGGCTCCGAATCCTCGCCCTCGATGATGATCTTGCGCTTGCCCTTGGCGATCTCGCCGTAGCGCACGACGCCGTCGATCTCGGCGATGACGGCCGGCTCCTTGGGCTTGCGGGCCTCGAACAGCTCCACCACCCGCGGCAGGCCGCCGGTGATGTCCTTGGTCTTGGTGGTGGCCCTGGGGATCTTGGCCAGGATGTCGCCGGCGTGGACCTCCTGATCGTCCTCTACCATGAGGAGGGCGCCCACCGGGAGCAGGTAGCTGCGCAGGATGGAGTTGCTCTTGGGGTCGCGGAGGACGAGCTGGGGATGCTTCCCCTCCTTGTCCTTGGCGGCCTCGGTGATCACCGGGATGGCAAACCCGGTCACCTCGTCCACCTCCTCCTTCACCGTCTCGCCGGCGACGACGTCCTTGAACTCCACCGTCCCCGAGTGCTCGGTGAGGATGGCGAAGGTGTAGGGATCCCACTCCACCAGCAGGGTGCCGGGCTCGATCTCCTGGCCGTCGGCCACCTTGAGCACGGCGCCGTAGACCACCGAGTAGCGCTCCTGCTCGCGGCCCTTGGCATCGAGCACCACCAGCGTGCCGCTCCGGTTGAGCACCACCAGGTCGCCGGCCTTGTTCTGCACCGTGGTCAGATTGATGAACCTGGTGGTCCCGGCGTGGCGCGCCACGATCTGGGACTGCTCCGCCACCCGGGACGCCGTGCCGCCGATGTGGAAGGTCCGCATGGTCAGCTGGGTTCCTGGCTCGCCGATGGACTGAGCCGCCAGCACGCCCACGGCCTCACCCAGCTCCACCATCTTGCCGGTGGCCAGGTTACGGCCGTAGCAGCGCACGCAGACGCCGCGCTCCGACTCGCAGGTCAGCACCGACCGGATGCGGACGTGCTCGATGCCGGCCGACTGGATCTGGTTGGCCAGCTCCTCGTTGATCTCATGGTTGGCCTTGACCACGGTCTCCCCGGTGAGGGGATCGATGATCTGCTCCAGGGCCACGCGGCCCACGATCCGGTCCCGCAGGGGCTCGATGACCTCGCCCCCCTCGGTGATGGCCGACACCGAGATGCCCGACAACGTGCCGCAGTCCTCGCCGGAGATGATGACGTCCTGGGCCACGTCCACCAGCCGCCGGGTCAGGTACCCCGAGTCGGCGGTCTTGAGGGCCGTGTCGGCCAGGCCCTTGCGGGCGCCGTGGGTGGAGATGAAGTACTGGAGCACCGTGAGGCCTTCCCGGAAGTTGGCCGTGATGGGGGTCTCGATGATCTCCCCGGAGGGCTTGGCCATGAGGCCCCGCATGCCGGCCAGCTGCCGCATCTGCTGCTTGCTGCCCCGGGCTCCCGAGTCGGCCATGAGGAAGATGGGGTTGAACTCGCCCCGCTCCTGCTCCTGCTTCTTCATCTCCTTGAACATCTCGTCGGAGACGCGATCGGTCAGGTCGGACCAGATGGCGATGACCTTGTTGTAGCGCTCGCCGTTGGTGATGACGCCGTCCAGGTAGAGCTTCTCCACCTGGATCTGCTCCTTGCGGGCGTCGGCCACCAGCTTGTCCTTGCTGGGCGGGATGACCATGTCGTCGATGCCGATGGAGATGCCCGCCCTGGTGGCGTAGAGGAACCCCAGGTTTTTCAGGCGATCCACCATCTTGACGGTCTGCTCCTGGCCCAGGCGCAGGTAGCAGAACTGCACCAGCTGCCCCAGGCCGCGCTTCTTGAGCAGCCCGTTCACGAAGGGCGTGCCCTCGGGGAGCGAGTCGTTGAAGATCACCCGCCCCACGGTGGTGGAGATGAGCCGCCGCTCCACCTGCTGCACGTCGGTGTGGAGGATGTCCTGGTCGTCATAGACGGTGGTCAGGTCCAGGAGCTCGCCGGTGTAACGCAGCCGGATAGGGGTCAGCGTCTCCACGTAGCTGTTCTCGTAGGCCAGCATCACCTCCTCGATGCTGCCGAAAATGCGCCCGTCGCCCCGGGCGCCCTTGCGCTCCATGGTGAGGTAGTAGCAGCCCAGCACGATGTCCTGGGTGGGGACCGTGATGGGGTGGCCGTTGGCCGGGGACAGGATGTTCTGGCTGGACAGCATGAGGAGCTGGGCCTCGGACTGGGCCTCGGGGGAGAGGGGGACGTGGACCGCCATCTGGTCGCCGTCGAAGTCGGCGTTGAAGGCGGTGCACACCAGCGGGTGGATCTTGATGGCCTTCCCCTCCACCAGCACGGGCTGGAACGCCTGGATCCCCAGGCGGTGCAGGGTGGGCGCCCGGTTGAGCAGCACCGGGTGGTCCTTGATGACCTCCTCCAGGAAGTCCCAGACCTCGGGCTGCTCCATCTCCACCATCTCCTTGGCGGCCTTGATGGTGGAGACCAGTCCGGCGTCCTCCAGCTTGTTGTAGATGAAGGGCTTGAACAGCTCCAGGGCCATCTTCTTGGGCAGGCCGCACTGGTGGAGCTGCAGCTCGGGACCCACCACGATGACCGAGCGTCCCGAGTAATCCACCCGATTGCCCAGCAGGTTCTGGCGGAAGCGCCCCTGCTTCCCC
>JBFGDW010000163.1:0-7702 GCA_041580435.1 Candidatus Polarisedimenticolia bacterium
AGCGGGCCTCGCTCAGTACCACCCCCGGCGCCTCGCCGGCCGCGATCATCGGCTCGTAGAGGGCGGCCACAAACTCGCTGCGCCCCTCCGGCAGGCGCGCCAGGATCTCCGGCTCCAGAAGGTGGATGCCGGTGAAGACGCCGGCCTGCGTCCCGGCACATCCCGCCGCGACCTCCGGCTCGCTCAGCCCTGTCCCCGCGCCGCCCCCCGGCGGCCGGCGGGCGAACTCCAGCACCTGGCCATCGGCGTGGCACACCGGCGTGAAGGGGGATCCTGGCGTGTGGGGCACCAGCACCAGGGTGGCGTCCCGCCCGCCGGCCCTGTGCACTGCCAGCGCCGCGGCCAGGTCGATCTCGGTGACCATGTCCGAGTTGAGGCAGACGAAGGTGCCGCTTCCCTGGAAGTGGGCGGCGGCGCGCTTGAGCCCCCCGGATGTTCCCAGGCGCTCCTCCTCCACCGAGGCGTGGACGGTGAGGGGGCCGATGGCAAACGGGCCGGTGGGTCGGTCGCACCGCCCGGCGCCGGCCAGCAGCGACAGGATCGACCGGGCGGCGTGGTGGACGTTGACCACCACCTCGGTCACGCCGGCGGCGGCCAGGTAGTCGAGCTGGCGCAGGAGCAGGGGCCGGTTCAGGAAGGGGAGGGTGGGCTTGGCCCGGCGCAGGGTGATGGGGACCATGCGGCGGCCGAACCCCGCCGCCAGGAGCATGGCCTTCAAGCCGGCAGCCACCCTGGGAAGACCATCTCCACCGGCTCCCCCTTCATCCCCTCCTCCTCCAGGAGACGCTTGTGCAGCGTGCGGTACGAGGCGTTGATGTAGTCGCCGCGGGAGAAGCCGAGGCGCTCGGCCATCAGGTCGATGCCGGTGGGCGGGCCCTCCAGCTCCAGGTAGTTGCCGATGGGCAGCTCGTCCAGCGTCACCAGCAGGTCGCCCCGGACGTAGGTGCGCCGGTACTTCTGGTAGCGGTAGGCCACGCGCAGGCCCAGCGCCCGCAGCATGGCCTGCAGCACCTCGCCGTCGGCCACCTCGGTCTCGTACTCCCGCCGGATCTTGTAGTCCCCCTGGTCGGGGACCTTCTCCTTGAGGGTCACCAGGCTCTCGTCGTCGGTCTGGCGCACCCGGAGCATGACCTGCTCCTGGCGCAGGCGGCCGTCGGCGAAGTCGAAGACCCAGTTGTCCTCGAACTGGCGGGGGCTGTCAGGCTCCAGGCCGGCATCCAGCAGGCGCCGCGCCATCTCCTCGAGATCGGCCACCGGCAGCTTGATCTCCACCTCCAGGCCGGGGGACATGGCGCCCTCAGGCCTCGCCGCCGAACTTCCGGGCCAGCTCGTCCAGTCGCCCCTGGAGGAACGACTCGGGGATGAGAGCCGGCTTCTGGGTGATGGACAGCGTCAGGCTGGTGCCGTCGTGCTCGTAGGTCCCCTCGAAGTGCCCCATCATGGTGTTGCCCACCAGCTTGCCCGAGCGATCGTCGCCCTGCACCTCGGCGCCCAGGGACTTCAGCTCGCTCAGGATCTTGCCGACGGAGGCAGCGTCACAGGGGAAGGTCGTGCTCAGGGCCATGGGCTCCTCCCGCCGCGGCATGCGGCGTCCGATTCTATCCCGGATGGCGCGCCTGGTGGTCGGAGCGCCTCCCGGCCCTTGACCCGCCCCCGCCGGAGCGCCAGACTGCCTTCATGGCCCCTTCCCAGCGCGCCGCCGTGACCGCCCTGCCCAAGGTGGAGCTGCACCAGCACGTGGACGGCTCCATCCCCCTGCCCCTCCTCTGGCGCCTCATGGAGGAGAATCAGCTCAACCCGGTGGAGACCATGGCGGAGATGGAGAAGCTGGTGGTCCTCCAGGAGGAGGAGGAGGGAACGCTGCTCCGCTACCTGGACAAGTTCCACTACCCCCTCTGGATCACCCAGTTCTACGAGAACATCGTGGAGGTGGTGCAGGGGATCGTGGAGTCGGCCCGGGCCACCGGGGTCAAGGTGCTGGAGCTGCGGTACGCCCCCATCATCCACACCTACGGCGGGCTCACCATCCGGCAGGCCATTCGCTCGGTGCTCACCGGGCTCAATCGCGGCACCGCCGGCGGCGACATCCAGGTGGGGCTCATCATCATCGCCATGCGCCACCACGGCCCCCACATCGCCAAGATCCTGGCCCGGTCCGCCATCAGCGAGGCCCAGCACCTGCACAAGTCGGCGGGGGTGGTGGGGTTCGACATCGCCGGCGCCGAGGTGGGCAATCCGCCCCGCCTGTTCAAGGAGGCCTACGAGATCGCCCGGGCCGGCCGCCTGGGCCTCACCGCCCACGTGGGGGAGGACGAGGGGCCGGAGATGATCTGGCACGCCCTGGATGTGCTGGGGGTGGCCCGGGTGGGGCACGGCTGCTCGGCGGTGCGAGACCGGGAGCTCATGCGCCGCCTGGCCCGGGACGGCACCCTGGTGGAGTGCTGCCTCACCTCCAATTACCAGACCGGCGCTGCCCGCCGGGACCAGCCCCACCCCATCCACGCCTTCCTGGAGGCGGGCATCCCCGTGGCCATCTGCACCGACAACACCACCGTCTCGGCCACGGACCAGATCAAGGAGAACCTCCTGCTCCTGGACGATCTGGGGCTGGAGGGGCTGGCCCGCATCCACGAGTCCGCCCGGCAGGCCTCGTTCATTGCCGCCGCCTCCACCCGGGCCGCCGCCCCCCATTCTTGACGGGCCGCCGCCCGCGGAATAACAATGATGGGCTTCCACCCAGTGGTCATCGAGGATCTGCGGGGCGCCGCCGCCGGGGGCCCCGGCTCAGCAGGGGAGACGTGATGAATCTCAAGGATCTGGCCGGCGCCGTGCGGGGCGAGGTGCTCACCGACGCCGAGGCCCGGAAGGCCAAGAGCGGCGATTTCGGCCGCATGGTCCACCTGACCCCCGGCGCCGTGGTGCGTCCCGCCTCCGCCGATGACGTGGCCGCGGTGATCCAGGCGGCCCGCAAGGGCGGGTTCAAGGTCTCCACCCGGGGCGAGGCCCACACCCAGTCGGGGCAGGGGCTCAACGAGGGGGGAGTCCTGCTGGACATGGGCGCCATGAACACGATCCACGGAGTGGACCAGAAGGCCCTCACGGCCAGGGTGGATGCCGGCGTGGTCTGGCGCGATTTGGTGGAGCACGTGCTGCCCATGGGGCTGGTGCCACCGGTGCTCACCAACAACCTGGGTGTCACCGTGGGCGGAACCCTGTCGGTGGCGGGCCTGGGGGTGGCCTCGTTCCTCTACGGCACCCAGGCCGACAACGTGGTGGAGCTGGAGGCCGTCATGGGCACCGGCGAGAAGGTGACCGCCTCCCGGGACAAGAACCCGGAGGCGTTCGACGCCGTGCGCTCGTCCCTGGGCCAGTTCGGCGTCATCACTGGCGCCACCGTCAAGCTGCGCCGCTGCAAGCCCAACGTGCGGACCATCCACCTGCTGTACGACGATCTCAAGAAGCTCATGGACGACGCCGCCGCCCTCATCAAGGGCAAGCGGGTCGACTTCATGGAGAGCTGGTGCGTGCCGGCGGTGCAGGGGTTCAAGGGGCGTGGCGAGCAGCGCCAGGCCTTCGCCCGCTGGTTCTACCCCCTGCACCTCACCCTGGAGCACGACGAGGGGGAGGAGCCCGACGAGAAGAAGGCCCTGGACGGGCTCCAGTTCTACGAGCGGGTGCACACGGAGAACTGGCCGCTCCGGGAGTACCTGAACCGCCTCGAGGCGCTGTTCGTGATCTGGCGGCGCTCGGGCTACTGGAGCTACACCCACCCCTGGATGGAGGTCGTCATGCCCTGGGAGGCGTCCTACCCCTACATCTCCCAGGTCCTGTCCCAGCTCCCGCCCAATGCCCTGGGGCCGGGCGGCCACATCCTCCTGTGGCCCTCCTCGGGCACGACGTCGTCGGTGCCCCTGTTCATGCGCCCCGATGACGAGCTGGTCATGGGCTTCGGCATCCTCCCGGGCATCCCCCAGGAGTACATCGACCTGGCCGTGCCCAAGCTCAACATGGCCTCCGAGTTGTCCATGGCCATGGGGGGCAAGCGCTACCTGTCCGGGATGATCCAGTTCCGGAAGGAGCACTGGCCCATGCACTTCGGCGACAAGTGGGACCAGTTCAAGAGCCTCAAGGCCCGCTTCGATCCCGACCGGGTGCTCAACCCCAACTTCGTGGACTACGACTGACCGTGACGCGGACCGCGCGCTCCCGCTACGCCCGGCACGTGAGCAAGTCCGAGCTGGGCGCCATCGTCAAGGAGCTGGTGGAGCAGGACACGGTCAACCCGCCCGGCAACGAGCACCGGGTCAAGAAGATCGTCAGCGACCGGATGAAGGCGCTGGGGATGAAGGTCTCGGTCCACCAGAAGGAGCCGGGGCGCACCAATGTGGTGGGGCGCATCGGCAAGGGCCGGCGCTCCATTGCCCTGGTCACCCACATGGACACGGTGGCCCCGGGTCCCCGGGAGCTGTGGAAGCACGACCCCTTTGCCCCCCAGGTGAAGAACGGCCGCATCTCGGGGCTGGGCGCCCTGGATAACAAGGGCTGCTTCGCCAGCGCCTGGGCGGCGTGCAAGGCGTTCCTGGCCGAGTACCCCGAGTTCGCCGGCACCCTCTACCTGGTGGCCGCCGCCGACGAGGAGCGGGGCAGCCACCTGGGCATCCTCTACCTCCTGAAGGAGTGCGGCCTGCGCTTCGACGTGGCCATCATCCCCGACGGCGGCAACATGAACCTGGCCATCTACGGCGAGAAGGGGGTCTGCTGGCTGGAGGTGGAGAGCCTGGGCCGCCAGGCCCACGGCTCCCTCCCCGAGCTGGGCCAGAACGCCATCGATCCCATGGTGGAGTTCCTGACCCGGCTGCGCAGTCTGGACCTGGGGACCGACTACGATGGCCGCTTCGACGGCTGGTCGGTGAACGTGGGCACCATCGAGGGGGGTGCGGCCACCAACTCGGTCCCGTCCCACTGCCGGGTGACCCTGGACTTCCGCCTTCCCAAGGGGATCCCGAAGAGCCGCGTCACCGCCGAGGTGAAGAAGCTGCTGGGCCAGGTGAAGCAGACCCACCCCTGGGCCAGGTTCCGCACCAGCGTGGTCCATTCCTCCGAGCCGCACCTGTCCGAGCCCGAGACGGCCATCTTCAAGGCGTTCGACCGGGCCGCCCAGAAGGTGGGCATCCCCATGAGCTACGCCACCTTCGGTGGCAATACCGTGGCCAAGGACCTGCACTTCGCCGGCATCCCGGCGGTGGTCCACTACCCCGGCGACGACCGCCAGGCCCACGTCCCCAACGAGAGCGTCAAGGTGGCGGACCTGGCCCGGGGGGCCATCCTCTACGCCGAGACGCTGGACGCCTACTTCGGGTCGTTCGGTGGCTGACGCCGTCCGGGTCTTCTTCGGGCTGGGAGCCCTGTCGGCCCTGGCGGCGGTGGCCGCCGGGGCGTTTGGCGCCCACCTGCTCCGGGAGCGCCTCACCAGCGAGATGCTGGCCATCTTCGAGGTGGGGGTGCGCTACCAGATGTACCACGCCCTGGGACTCATGGCGGCGGCCTGGGCCGCCTCCCGCTGGCCCGGGGTTGCCGCCTCCAGCGCCGGCTGGCTGTTCGTGGCCGGCACCGTCATCTTCTCCGGCAGCCTCTACGTCCTTGCCCTCACCGGCCAGCGAGCCTGGGGGGCGGTGACGCCGCTGGGCGGGCTGGCCTTCCTGGCCGGGTGGATCTGCCTTTTCTGGAGTGCCTTCCGGGGCACCCCGGGGTTATAATCGCCTGCCATGAGCGCCACGGCCCGTTTCACCATCGATGACGCCGCCGACCTCTACGGACTGAACCGCTGGGGGAACGGCTACCTCACCATCAACGCCGACGGCCACCTCTGCGTCACGCCCAGCCGCGATCCCTCCAAGGTGGTGAACCTGGTGCAGGTGGTGCAGGAGCTGAGCCGGCGCGGGACGCGCCCCCCCCTCCTGCTGCGCTTCCCCCAGCTCCTCCAGTCCCAGATCGAGGACCTGGCCGGCGCCTTCGCCGCCGCCATCAAGGAGTACAACTACACCAGGACCTACCACCCGGTCTTCCCCATCAAGGTGAACCAGGGCCGCCAGGTGGTGGAGGCGCTGCTCCAGTCGGGGTGGAAGCATTCCCTGGGGCTGGAGGTGGGCAGCGTCCCCGAGCTGCTGGCCGCCACCGTGCTCCCCACGCCGCCCGAGGCCGTCACCATCTGCAACGGCTACAAGGACCGCAACTACCTCTCCGCCGCCGTCACCGCCACCCGCCTGGGCAAGAACGTCATCGTGGTCATGGAGAAGCCCTTCGAGGTGAAGAACTACATCGAGATGGCCGCGGGCCAGGACGTGATGCCCATGCTGGGTATCCGCATCCGCCTCCAGGCCCGGGGCAGCGGCATGTGGGAGAAGTCGGGCGGATCGGCCAGCAAGTTCGGCCTGAGCACCGCCGAGCTGATCCAGGCAGTGGACGACCTGGTGAAGGCCGGCCTGGAGAAGAACCTGGTGCTCCTGCACTTCCACATCGGCAGCCAGCTCACCGAGATCCGCAAGCTCAAGGCGGCGGTGCGCGAGGGCGCCCGGGTGTACGCCAAGGTGGCCAAGAAGGGGGTCGCCCTGGGCTACCTGGACGTGGGCGGCGGCCTGGGGGTGGACTACGACGGCTCGCGCACGTCGTCGGACGCCTCCATGAACTACTCGGTGCAGGAGTACGCCAACGACGTCATCTACACCGTCTCGGAGGTCTGCGAGCAGGAGAACGTCACCCCGCCCAGGATCATCTCCGAGTCGGGGCGCATGCTCACGGCGTACCACTCGGTGCTCATCACCGACACCCGGGCGCCCATCCCGGGCTTCCTGGGGGCCAACGGCCAGACCCGCTCCGGCCGCGAGCCGCAGGTGGTGCGGGATCTCTTCTACCTGTCCGAGAATATCTCGGTGAAGAACTACCGGGAGTGCTACCACGACGCCCTGGAGTACCGGGACCAGCTCTACAACCTCTTCGACCTGGGGTACATCTCCCTGGAGGACCGGGCCAAGGGGGAGGAGCTGTTCTGGGACGTGGCCCACAAGAGCGTGCGCTTCTCCCACACCGCCAAGTTCCAGGCCGAGGAGTTCCAGGAGCTGGAAAGCAAGCTGCACCAGAAGTACATCTGCAACTTCTCGGTGTTCCAGTCCATCCCGGACCACTGGGCGCTGGATCAGCTCTTCCCCATCGTTCCCATCCACCGCCTCAACGAGAGCCCCACCATCCGGGCCTCCCTGGTGGACATCACCTGCGACTCGGACGGGCAGGTGGACAAGTTCGTGGATCTCAAGGACGTCAAGGAGGCCCTGGACGTCCACGAGACGCGCCCGGGCGAGCCGTACTGGCTGGCGTTCCTGCTCATCGGCGCCTACCAGGACACCATGGGGGATCTCCACAACCTCTTCGGCCGGGTCCACGAGGCCGACGTGGTCCTGGACCCCCGGGGCCAGAGCCTCATCCGCGAGGTGCGCCCGGGACAGAACGCCAGCGACACCCTGGCCGAGTTCGGCTACTCCGAGGAGTTCCTGCTGGAGCGCCTCGAGTCGGCCCTGCGGGAGCGGGTCAACACCGACGGCATGAGCCGGGAGCAGGCCGACGCGCTGGCCGCCGACTACAAGACCCGCCTGGGGACGTACACGTACCTGGATTGAGGCGGACCGTGGCGCTGCCGCGCGTGGGGGAT
>JBFGDW010000164.1:0-7645 GCA_041580435.1 Candidatus Polarisedimenticolia bacterium
GCCGCCGATGAACAGCGCCTCGGCCGAGGCCACGGCGGCGGCCGGGTCCCCCGCCGCGTGCAGCGAGTCCAGCCCCCACCCCAGCTCGGCGAACCGCCGGCGTGCCATGCCGGCGTATCCGTCCCGGTCGTGCAGGGCGTGGGGGACGAACAGGACGCGCCGGGCGTCCCCCAGGAGCTCCCGCATCTCGCCATGGCAGTAGCCCAGGTAGCCGCTGCCGTGGACCCTGGAACTGCTCAGGAGGAGGAGGCGCCTCATCCGGCCCCGCTCACCTGCTTCACGTCCTGGAGGACCTGGGCGGGGTGCTCCGCCGGCTTGACCTGGGCGTAGGCCCGGGCGAGGCGTCCGCCGGGATCGAGGAGGTAGCTGATGCGCCGGGCATGGCCGGCGCCGGGCTCGTCGCAGGCGCCGTAGGCCATCCCCACCGCCCGCTTTGTGTCGCACAGCAGGTCGAAGGGGAAGGCGAACTTCTCGGCGAAGGCGCGATTCTCCTCCACCGTGTCGAAGCTCACGCCCAGGATGGTGACGTTCTGGTGCTGAAAGTCGCGGATTCCGTCCCGGAACCCCTTGCCCTCGGCGGTTCAGCCAGGGGTGTCGGCCTTGGGATAGAACCACAGGAGGACGTGGTTCCCCCGCAGCGATGAAAGCGTGACGTTCTCGCCCCGGTGGTTGGGGACGGTGAAATCGGGAGCCTCGGTTCCCTGCTTCAGCATCGCTCCTCCTTCCCGGGCGCCGTCAAGGGCGCCGGGTGTAGGTGCCGTCGAACCAGACATACCAGGTCTTGCCGTCGTCCTTGGACTCCTGGATCAACTGGCGGACGGAGCCGTCGGCGTTGGGGGTGAAGGTCATCCGGAACAGCTCGGTGTGACCGTCGCCGTAGGTGTGCACCCCTTCCAGGCGCATGGCTCCACCCTCGAGCCCGCCCCGGGCCAGGATGTTGCCGCCCCCGCGGTCCACCCAGTTCTGCACCCACTGCCCGGCATGAGCGTCATAGTAGTTGAAGCTCCGGCCCTCGCTGCCGCCGTTCCCCTGCCACTCCTCCAGCAGGACGCAGCCGGCCAGGATGGTGCTGATGCGGTTCACCCCGACCTGCTTCCCGCCGGCGGACACGTCCCACTCGCCCAGCCAGAAGTCGAACTGCCGGTGAGGCTGGGAGCCCTGGCAGGAAGGCACCTGGGGCGTTGGCTGAGGCGAGGCGGGCGGGGCCGAGTCCTGGCCCATGGCCAGTGCGGCCGCCAGGCACAGGGAGGGGATGAGCAGGGGGGCGCGCAGGCGAGCCACGGACATGGTCGTTCCTCCTCCTGGGGTCCCCGTTCCCTGGGGAGGTGGATTCTATCCCATGGCCCCGTGCGAGGCGGCGGGCGCCGCGCCGCGCCGGGGAGCGGGCTCCTGGGGAGCCGGCAGGCTCACCGCGCCCTGGTTGCGCACCCGCCCTTCCAGCGCGTCCAGCAGCTCGATGGCGCAGGAGGCCTTGATGGCCTGCAGGTTGAAGGTGTCGCCCACGCCGGGAACCCAGCCCTTGAGCTTGAGCTCCATGCCGTCCAGCACCTCCGGCGGATTGAGCTCGTGCCAGTGGAACCGGCAGACCGACTTGACGTTGGACAGGGGCATGGACCAGCTGTCGGCCCAGCTCTCCTGGCGCCGGACCTGCATGCGGATGGAGTAGGCGTCCACTCGCAGCCTGCGCTGGGAGACGGCCAGATCGCAATCGGAGCCATCCACGTAGTCCCAGTCGTGGAGGCGGTCGCGCTGGCTGGCCAGTGGGATCAGGAGGATCTCGTCCACGGCCCGCGCCTGCGCCGCCGGTTCCACGGCGCGGGAGACGCACTCGGGGCTCTTGGAGAGGAGGCAGCCGCTGGCGGTGAGAACGAGCGCGGCTCCGCAGAGCCAGTGGGCGAGTCGGGGCATGATGGGCGGCCTCCAGCGTGGGGACAGAAGCACGGAACACGCATGATAGGCCGTTTCCCGCGCTGGAGGGAAGGCGCTACAATGCCGGCCAGCCAGCCGGCGCAAGCGCCTGTAGCTCAGTGGACCAGAGCAACGGCCTTCTAAGCCGTGGGTCGCAGGTTCGAATCCTGCCAGGCGTGCCAGGCCCGGCAGGGACCACGCGAATGCTCGCTCGCCTGCGCAGCCGTCTCGCCCGGATCCTGGGCGTCGCCTCCCCGGAGCGGAGGGCCGCGCCTGGCTGGACACCGGCCCTGCGCTCCGAGATGGAGGCCTTCGCCGCCCTGGTGCGGCGCCTGGACCGGCGCCCCGCCAGTGCCGGGCAGGACGAGGATCCGGCGCGGTGGCAGCCGGATCTGACCCGGGTCAAGGCCCAGCGCCACCGGACACTGGCGGCGCTGGCGCAGGCTTCCAGCCTGGCGGAGGCGGAAGGCCGCCAGGTGCAGCACTGCCTCCTGCAGGGGTGGCACCTGGTGTTCCAGGCCTACGCCACCGCCACCGGCATCCTGCCGGAGGACGGGGAGTCCGATCCGAGAATCAGGCGGGAGGATCTCCGCCAGGCGTACCGGAAGAGCTGCGAGGCGCTGGGGATCTCCTGGGAGGACTGACCTCCCGCAGCAGGATCCAGAGCCCCACCAGGATGAGCGCCACCGGCCAGCTCTGGCGCACCAGATCCCGGCTCACGGCCCCCAGCGTCAGCAGCAGCCCCACGATCCCCACCCCCAGCCCGCCGGCGGCGGGAACCAGCAGTCCCGGATCCCGGGGGCGCGACGCCGCCCACGTGGCCAGGAAGGCGATCCCGCCGATGAGCGGAAAGACGGGCCAGAGCTCCCGCAGGTCGTGCCATTCCAGTGGCCCCAGGGTGATGGCGAAGAAGAAGATCCCCACCAGCAGACCGCCCACGCCCGGGACCAGCACGCCGGCGTCCTTCTCCTGGCCGCGCGCGAAGGAGAGGATGAACCACAGGCCGCCCAGCGTGGGGAAGACCGGCCAGAGGTCCCGCAGGCGAGGGAGATGGAAGCCAAGGTTGTCCAGGAGGAACCACACCCCGAGGCCGATGACGACCAGCCCGCCCACCACACGGCCCACGCGATCTGTGTCTCGCCCGCTGCTCATGGTCCGTCTCCAAGATACCCCAGGGAGCGTAGCCGCTCGATGACCTCTGCATCGGTGGCGGCGGAGATGGGCTGGGGGCGGACCGAGGGGGGCGGCCCCTTCTCCCACGTCGCGACCCGCCGTACCGGCCGGGAGGCGGCGTCCTCCACCAGCAAGCCACCCAGCACGCTGCCGTCCATGTCCTCGCCCACCGGCAGCCCGTGCAGGTGCAGGAGCGTGGGGGTCAGATCCAGGACTCCCGGCTGCTCCGGCGACCCCAGGCGGGGGAGCGCGCCGGCGGAGGCAGGAGGCTGGAACGGGGGCTTTGGCGCCCGGAACGACGGGCCGGCGGCGATCCAGACGCCGTCGGGAGCGTCGCCGTGGGCGCCGGTGTTGTACGCCAGAAGCGGGCTGCGCCAGGGCTCACCCGGCCCGTCGGCGCGGCGCTCGTGCATGCCGTGATCCGACAGGACGATGACATCGGTATCCGGCGGCATGGCGGCGCGGAGGCGGCCGATGGTGGCATCGGTCTGCTCCAGCAGGGCGGGCAGGTAGCCGGCCAGGGTCGCGGCGGTGGCCTCGGGTAGGCCGTGGGGAGGAGGCGCGCCCTCCGGGCGCATGGTGTACCCCCAGAAGCGGTGTCCGGCCACGTCCAGGGCCCCCTGGTAGACGGCCAGCACCCGTGGGCGGTGGCGGCGGGCCACATGCTCGCCGGCGGCGGCAAAGAGGGCGTCGCTGGTCACCGACCAGCCCACGTCGCGCCGCAGCTCGCCGACCCAGTCCGGAGCCTCGGCGGGGGCAGGGAGCAGGCGCGCCAGGAGCGCGGGCGCGCCGGCCTCCAACTGGTTCAGGAGCGGACGCAACTCCTCCAGCAGACCGGGTGGCCAGGTCTGATCCGGGATGTCGCCGTAGACGCTCCCCTTCCAGGTGCGGCCAGCCAGGGAGGAGACGGGCGCCACCATCCAGCCCTCCACCGGCTCGGCCGGCCAGGTGACCCACCACCCCACGATCCCCACCGGCACGCCGGACTCGCCCAGGATCCCCCAGAAGGCCCGCGCCAGGCGCTGGTTGGAGGTGACCGGGACGAGGCGGCCACCGCTGCGCTCGGCGAAGGCGGTGACGCCGTGCTTCTCCTTGACCTTTCCGGTGGCCACCGACGTCCAGATGATGGGGGAGTCGGTGGGCTCGAAGGTGGTGAGACGCGCGGCGCTGCCGCGCCGGGCCAGGTCCAGCAGGTGCGGCGTCCGCCCGGCGCGCATGGCCGGCAGGAGGAGGTTCCAGTCCAGGCCGTCCACGGCGACCACCAGGGTGGCGGGGCGCGCTGGTGCGGGCCCGCCGCGCTCCGGACGCGCGCCGTCGCAGGCGCCGGCGGGCAAGAGCCCCGCCACGAGGAGCAGGGTAGCCGCGGCCTGCCGGAGCGAGTCCATGGGCGCGATGTTAGTGCGCCCACGACGATGGCGCACAGGGCGGCCTCTCAATCCACCGCCGGCAGGCTGGAGGCCTCGCCGGCTGGGTCCTTCGCGCCGCCGTCGTCCCGTCGCTCCATGAGGCGGGCCCGGGTGACCGCGGCCTCGCCGTAGCGGGCGCGCACCGCGTCGGTGGCGCGGGCCAGGCGCCGCGCCACCCGCTCCCCATCGGGCGGGAAGAGCCGTCCGGGAAGGGCCGGTGCCGGACCCAGGCCGCTGACGCCGACCCCCAGCAGCCGCACCCCTCGTCCGGCCAGCGGGATTTTTTCGGCCAGGAGGGTGCGGGCGGCCGCCACCACCGCCTCGGTGAGGTCCGTGGGTTCGGGCAGCGTCCGGGCCCGGGTCCACGTGGTGAAGTCGCCGGCGCGCACCTTGAGCTGGACGGTTCGCGCCGCCAGCCCCTGGCGCCGGAGCCGGCGCGCCACTCCCTCCGAGCGGGCCAGAAGTGCGCCATCGATGGCCTGGGGATCCACGAGGTCCTGCGCGTAGGTGCGCTCCTCGGAGATGGAGCGGGGGGCCCGGGAGGGGATGACCGGCCGGGTATCCTCGCCCCGGGCGAGCCGGGCCAGGTGCCGGGCCGGCCCCTCTCCCAGCGCCGCCTCCAGGAGATCCGGAGGGGCCTGGTGCACGTCCCCCACGGTGCGCAGGCCGAGGCGCGCCAGGCGCTCTTCCAGGCGCGGCCCCACGCCCCACAGACGCCGCACCGGAAGCGGCCAGAGGCGGCCCGGGATCTCCTCCGGGCCCAGGGTCACCAGGCCGTCGGGCTTGTCCAGGTCGCTGGCCACCTTGGCCAGGAACTTGTTGGGGGCCACGCCCACCGAGGCGGTGAGGCGCGTCTCGGCGCGGATCCGCTCCTTGAGGGTGGCGGCCAGGGCTCGACCCGCGGACAGGTCGTGAGCCAGGCCGGTCAGGTCGAGGAACGCCTCGTCGATGGAGAGCGGCTCCACCACCGGGGAGACCTGGTCCAGGATGCGGCGGATGCCGCGGGAGACTTCAACGTACAGGTCCATGCGCCCCGGGAGCCAGATGGCATGGGGGCAGAGGCGCCGGGCGGTGACCGAGGGCATGGCCGAGTGAACGCCGTAGCGCCGCGCCTCGTAGGAGCAGGTGGAGACCACGCCCCGGCGACCGGGGTGTCCCACGATGACCGGCTTGCCGGCCAGGGCGGGATTCTCGCGCACCTCCACCGCGGCGTAGAAGGCGTCCATGTCCAGATGCAGGATCACCCGGGCTGGGGCGGGGCGGGGCATGGCCTCAGCCTACTACGGCACGCCCCTTGCTAGTATGGTCTTTCCATGTCCCTGCGCGCGCGGCTCTTCCTGGTCTTTGGCGGGCTGGTGGCGGTGCTGGTCGTGGGCCAGTGGCTCCTGGTCCGGACCCTGACGGCCGACCTGTCCGAGCAGGTGGGGGAGGTGGCGGTCTCGGTGGGCCGCGACGTGATCTCGGAGGTGGTCTCCACCCACAAGCTGCGCGAGGCGCCGCGGGCCGACGCGGGCGGCGCAGGGGGGAGCGGGGGGCGCCTGCCCGAAGCGGACGAGTCTCTCCGGCGGCTCCCCGCGGGCGGCGGGACCCGCACGGGGCACCGGATCGCCATCGTGGAGCTGGAGGAGCCCGACGGCGCCACCTGGGTCCAGGACGTCATCAAGCTGGACCCCCCGCCGGGCGCCGCTCCCGGCCCGCGGGAGACGGCCATCTTCACCTACGAGCTGAAGCTCGACCGTCCCGGGGAGCAGCGCACCCTCTTCCTGGCCGGGCCCGACGTGGAGCGGCGCATCCCCATCCCCAGCGTGGGCGTGCGCCAGGCGGTGGATCGCGCCTCCGCCCGCATGCTCCTGGGCTCCACCGTCCTGCTCCTGCTGGGGCTGCTGGCCGCGGGGATGGTGGCGCACCGTGTGGCCAGCCCGCTGCGCGGCCTGGCCCGGGCCGCCCGCACCATGGGCGAGGGGGAGCTCGGCGTGCAGGCCCCGGTGGGGGCCGGCGGCGAGGTGGGCGAGGCCATCGCCGCCTTCAACAGCATGTCCCTGCGCCTCCGTGACCTGGATGCGGCCGCCCGCGAGCTGCGCGCCCGCGAGCACCTCACCGAGCTGGGAGAGGTGGCTCGGGGGCTGGCCCACACCCTGCGCAATCCCCTCAATGCCCTGGGGCTGTCCCTGGAGGAGCTGGCCGAGCAGGCAGGCGGTGGCGCGGCGTCGGGCGAGATCGTCGCCGGGGCGCGCCGGCAGATCCGGCGCATCGACCAGAGCATCCGCTCGTTCCTGGCGCTGGCCAGCGGCGATGCGCCGCCGGTGGAGGCTGTCGATCTGGACGCACTGCTGCGCGACGTGGTGCTGGAGGTCCTGCATGACAGCCGCTCGGGGGTGCGCGTGGAGATCCAGGAACCCTCGGCGCCGGTCCGCCTCGAGGGGGTTGTGCCTGAGCTGCGCGCCGTCCTGCAGGCGCTGGTGGTCAACGCGGTGGAGGCCAGCCCCCGGGAGGGTCGCGTCCAGATCCGGCTGCGGGGGGCCGGGGAGGGCGGCCGGGTGCGCGTGGAGATCGAGGACGCCGGACCGGGGCTGGACCAGGAGGTGCGGCGGCGCTTGTTCACCCCCCACGTGACCACCAAGGCCCACGGCTCGGGGATGGGACTGTTCCTGGCCCACCGCATCGCCACCACCCGCTACGGCGGCAGCCTGGACCTGCTGGCCGCGGCTCCCCAGGGCGTGCGGGCGGTGCTGGAGCTGGCGGATCGGCAGGGGGCGAACGGTGCCTGAGACCACCCTGCCCGCCCAGCGCATCCTGGTGGTGGAGGACGAGGCGGACCAGCGCGCGCTGGTGGCGGCGATCCTGGGCCGGGAGGGGCACCAGGTCCAGGAGTGCGGCTCGGTGGACGAGGCGGTGGAGTCGCTGGGGGCCCGCCCGGCTGATCTCGTCCTCTCCGACTGGCGCCTCCCGGGGAAGGACGGCATGGAGCTGCTGCGCCACGTGCGCGCGTCCCACCCGGGGACGGCGTTCATCATGGTCACGGCCCATGGCACCATCCACCACGCGGTGGAGGCGGTGCGGGCCGGAGCCGATGACTACCTGACCAAGCCGTTCGAGCGCCAGGCCCTGCTCCTGTCCATCGCCCGGACGCTGCGGTCGCGGCGCCTGGAGGACGAGAA